>NZ_JBGOGX010000024.1:0-60236 GCF_054788455.1 Pseudomonas sp. ZL2
GGACAATACCCCTTGGCGAGAGCAAACAGCCTGATCAAGACAGTTGCTCCCACAGGTCCATTGTGGGAGCCGGCGTTGCCGGCGATGGCCGCGCAGCGGCCTAGTAGTTGCCAGCGCCCCTTCGAAAGTGCGACGCACTCGACCAACGGCGCTACTCGCGCCCGCGCATGAAGAACCCCGCCACGTACTTGCGGAAGGTATCCAGGCTCTTGAAGTCGGCATAACGCTTGAACGTTTCACCCTCTGGCTCCGGCCCCAGCGGCTGCTCGGTCAGCGACACCGACAGCACCCGGTCCTGGTCGGAGCTGAGCACCAGTGCATCCATGCCCTGACCACCCAGCACCGGCCGGCGCATGATCACCTTGACGCCCTTGCTGGCCATCCAGTCAATCAGCGAGATGAGCATCTTCAACGGCTCTCGCTCTTCATCGCGATACACCGGAAACAGCTGCCCGCGGGACAACACCGGCACGCTGGCGACATGAATCAGCTCATAGAAATGACTGCCGGCACTGGCCGGCGAGTAGATCGCCAGGGCCAGCAACGGCCCCGGGGTTTTGCTGCCGCCCCAGAGCAGGTGATGGCCCTGGAAGTCGAAGCCGTCTTCACTGCGGTCGTTGAACACCTTGCGCGCCTTGACCTGGCTGACGCAGTCGAGCAGCAGGCCATGCCGGCGATGGTTGCCAAAGGCCGTGGACTCACGCAAGCGCCCCTTGAGCATCATCATGTGCTTCATGTCCAGGCGGGTTTCCAGGTAGTTGCTGGCCGGCACCCGCTCGATCAAGGGGTAACGGCTGGCCACCCCGCGCAATTCGGCGAACTGCCCGGTGAGGTCTTTTTTCAGGTGTGTGGCGTAGACATTCAGGCCACTGGCCTCGATCAGGGTCAGCAGCAGCGACAGCAGCCGGTGCTGTTCGCGTTTGTCGCCACTGCCTGCGGATTCGCCTGCGCCATCGCTGGCACGCTTGAAATCGCCGATCAGGCGCAACGGCGCGTCGGGCGCGAGCCAGGCCGCCGGTGGCGAATCGTTGTCGCTGTCGCGGCTGCCACTTTCACGCTCATCCTTGATGAACGCGCAGTCTGGCGCGTGCTCGGCCGTGCCCGGGTTGTTCTTGAGGAACAGGGTGCCGGTGTTGCCATTGAGGTTGACGTTGAGCACCGGCATTGCCCTGGGCTGGCAATCGCAGGCCAGCCAGTGGCCGGCGGCGCGCACCTTCATCAACAGCTGGTTGGCCTGCAACAGGCGTGGGCCCTCAAGACTACCCTGGACAAAGCCACGCAACAGCTCGTCTTCAGCAGGGGTGAGGGTGCGCACCAGCGCGATGTTTTTTTCGATGATTCGCATGGACAATCCTGGCCAGCCTTCCTTTGCCTGCCACCTTAATGCAAAGCCCGGCTGGCGAACATGCCCGCCAGCCGAACCAAGCGCTGCTTACTGGCCGCCAAACAGCTTGGCGGCGCGGGCGCGGATCTCTTCCACGGTGAGGTCTTCCTGGTGGGTGGAGACGAACCACAGGTTGCCGAACGGGTCTTTCAAGGTGCCGCTACGGTCGCCGTAGAACTGGTCTTTGACTTCAGTGACCTGGGTGGCACCGGCGGCGAGGGCCTGGGCATAGGTGGCATCGGCATTTTCGACATACAGGTGCAGGCCGATGGCGGTGCCATTGAGCGATTGGCTGCTGGTCAGCCCGCCAGACTGCTCGCACGGGTCGGCGAGCATCAGCGAGGAGTCGCCGATTTTAAGCTCGGCATGGCCGACGCGCCCGTCCGGGCTGTCGAGGCGGAACATCTCGATCGCACCGAAGGCCTTCTTGTAGAAATCGATGGCCTTGGCGGCATCCTTGATGCCCAGGTAGGGGGTAATGCTGTGTTGTCCTTCGGGGATTGGTTTGACTGCCATTTTATTGATCCTCCTTTAAAGCGCCGCAGGGGAATGGCGCGAAACTGTATATTTATACAGTTTCGGCGATTCGGCAAATCAAAATTCACAGCGCTGGACAGAAGGTCGTCAGAAAATGTAATCGGTGGTCAGGAAGCTCGACTCGCGGTTGCGGATGATGTCGCTGATCAGTTGCTTGTTGCTCTCCTGGAACCTGGTCGCCACCAGCGTGCGAATGGAGAACACGCGCAGTGCGTCGTGCACCGACAGGGTGCCTTCGGCCGAGTTCTTGCGCCCGTTGAACGGGTAGGTGTCCGGGCCGCGCTGGCACTGGGCATTGAGGTTGATACGGCCGACCTGGTTGGCGAAGGTATCGACCAGCATGCCGACTTCAGCCGAGTTGCTGCCGAAGATGCTCAGCTGCTGGCCGAAGTCGGAATCGAGCACATAGTCGATCACCGTCTGCAGGTCGCGATAAGGCACCACCGGCACCAGCGGGCCGAACTGCTCTTCATGGTACACGCGCATCTGCGCATTCACCGGGTACAGCAGGGCGGGGTAGAAGAACGAGCCACGGCTGGCGCCACCGCCTTCATTGATGACTTTTGCACCCTTGTCGACGGCATCGGCCACCAGGCCGTTGAGGTAGTCGATCTTGCCCGCTTCCGGCAGCGGCGTCAGGGCCACGCCCGGCTCCCAGGGCATGCCCGGCTTGAGCGCGGCCAGCTTGCGCTGGAACTTGTCGAGAAAGCTTGCGACCACGTCTTCATGGACGAAGAGAATCTTCAGCGCCGTGCAGCGCTGGCCGTTGAACGACAGGGCGCCGGTGACCGCCTCGTTCACCGCGTTGTCGAGGTCGACCTCGGGCAGCACGATCCCCGGGTTCTTGGCATCCAGGCCGAGGGCGGCGCGCAGGCGGTGCGGGCGCGGGTGGAGTTTTTTCAGGTCGCTGGCGGCCTTGTTGGTGCCGATGAAGGCGAACACATCGATCTTGCCGCTGGCCATCAGCGCACTGACGGTCTCGCGGCCACGGCCATAGATGACGTTGATCACCCCGGCCGGGAAACTGTCGCGAAAGGCCTCAAGCAGCGGACGGATCAGCAGCACGCCGAACTTGGCCGGCTTGAACACCACGGTGTTGCCCATGATCAGCGCCGGGATCAGGGTGGTGAAGGTTTCGTTCAGCGGGTAGTTGTAGGGGCCCATGCACAAGGCCACGCCCAGCGGCGCGCGGCGGATCTGGCCGAGGGTGTCCTGCTCCAGTTCGAAGCGGCTGGAACGGCGGTCCAGCTCCTTGAGCGCACCGATGGTGTCGACGATGTAGTCACAGGTGCGGTCGAACTCTTTTTCCGAATCCTTGAGGTTCTTGCCGATTTCCCACATCAGCAGCTTGACCACCGCCTCGCGCTGTTCGCGCATCTTGCCCAGGAAGGTCTCGACATGCTGGATGCGTTCGGCCACCCGCATCGTCGGCCAGGCGCCACGGCCTTTGTCGTAGGCATGTACGGCGGCGTCCAGGGCGGTGAGGGCGGTATCGGCGTCCAGCAGCGGCGTATTGCCGAGGGTCACCTGGCGCTCTTCGTTACCTTCCTTGAGCCACACCGGGCTGCGCACCGTGGCCAGGGGCCCGTCCCATTGCTGCAACTGGCCGTTGACCAGGTACTCGCGTTGCACCAGCGGTTCACCCAGGCGGTACGCCTCGGGGATCTCGTTGGCAGTGGGAAACAGCGAATCGAGCAGACGGTCCATGGGCGCAGCACCTCTTTTTCTGTAATGGGTGAAACGTTTCAGTCCGAGCATAACGCCAGGGCGCTAAAAAAAGCCAGCCTCGCTCAACATTGCGCCCAAGGCGCCGATAAAGCAGTAATCCGATGCGAATAACGGACCCATGAGCACAAGAACCCTCGCCCTTGATGACAATCTGGTCCTGCCAAAGAACCTGCGCACCACCCTCAATCGCCTGCTGCCGGTAGGTTTTGCCCTGATCGGTATCGGCCTGTCGGTGGTGCTCGGGCGTCTGGACGTGCAGCGCCAGGAAGCCGAAGTGATCGCCAATGCCAGCGCGCGCCTGTCCGGTGTGCGCGCCAGTATCGAAGCGCAATTGCGCTCGGCGTTCGGTGAGACCGAGGGCATTGCCCAACTGCTGAGCGCCGACGGCGAAATCAGCCCCGAGCATTTTCACGACATGGCCCGCCAGGCCATCGCCTCGGTGCCGCACATCCGGCATATCTCCCTGGCCCCGGGCGATGTGATCGCCGACGTCTACCCGCTGCACGGCAACCAGAGCGTGCTGGGCATGGACTACCGTCAGTTGCCGGACCAATACCCGCTGCTGCAGCGCGCCCGCGACAACTACAGCCCGGTGCTGGCCGGCCCGGTGCAACTGTTCCAGGGCGGGCGCGGGCTGATCTACCGGCGCCCGGTGTTCCTCAAGGGCCACAAGGGCGTGCAGCTGTACTGGGGCAATGTCTCGATCGTCGCCGATATCGACCGTTTGCTCAGTACCGCCGGGCTCGACCTCGACCCGGGCTTCGAGCTGGCCCTGCGCGGCGCCGACGGCCAGGGTTCGATCGGCGGCATGATCTGGGGCGACCCGAAGCTGTTCGAGCAGCACCCGGTCACCGTCAACGTCGACGTCCCCGGCGGGCTCTGGCAACTGGCGGCCAGCCCCCTGGGCGGCTGGCCATCGATGAGCCTGTTTGCCTCGCCGTTGTTCCTGTTTGCCCTGACCTGCACCGGCCTGTTCAGCGTGTTCGTCGCCCAGCTCAACCGCAGCAACCACCTGATCAACCTGCGTAACCGTGAACTCAAGCTGTCCCAGGCGCAACTGGAGCGCCTGGCGCATTTCGATGCGATCACCGGCTTGCCCAACCGCCTGCGCTTTCATCAGCAACTGCTCGATGAAATCAACCAGGGCCAGCGCCTGGCGGTGCTGGTGCTGGATATCGACGGCTTCAAGCAGGTCAATGACAGCCTCGGCCATGCCATGGGCGACCTGCTGCTGCAGCAGGCCACGGCGCGCTTCATGCAGATCATCGAACCGCAGGATTGCCTGTGCCGGCTGGGCGGCGATGAATTTGCCTTTGTTTTCAAAGGGCCGGATGGCCGGTGCATCGAGCGCATCCAGGCGTTGCTGCAAACCCTGCAGTTGCCCTTCGACCTCAAGGGCAACGCTGCCCTGGTCACCGGCAGCATTGGCCTGGCCTGGTGCCCGGAACACGGCCAGAGCGCCGACCGCCTGCTGCGCCATGCCGACACCGCGATGTACGCGGCCAAGGAGAGCGGGCGCAACGCCTACCGCCTGTACCAGCCGGAGATGACCCAGCGCCTGCAGCAGCGCCTGGACCTGGAACACAACCTGCGCCGTGCGCTGAAGCACAACGAATTCGAGCTCTGGTACCAACCCAAGATCGACCTGTTCAGCGGCCGTGTCGAAGGCGCCGAAGCGCTGCTGCGCTGGCGTGATCCAGAGCACGGGCTGGTATCGCCAGCGCAGTTCATCCCCCTGGCCGAACGCACGGGGCTGATCATCCCCTTGGGGGAGAAAGTGCTGGATCTGGCCTGCGCGCAGATCGCCGCCTGGCGCGCCGCCGAGCGCCTGCCCGGGCCGGTGGCAATCAACGTCGCGGCCCTGCAGATCGAGCGCAGCGACTATGTTGCCAGCCTCAAGCGCAGCCTCAAACGCTACGACCTGGCGCCAACCCTGCTGGAAGTCGAAATCACCGAAAGCCTGCTGATGGAAAGCCAGCAGCATGCCTGCGCGGTGCTGGCGCAGTTGCAGGAACTGGGCGTGACCACGGCGGTGGACGACTTCGGCACCGGTTACTCGTCACTGGCCTACCTGAAGATGCTGCCGATCGACCACCTGAAGATCGACCGCGCCTTCATCAAGGATTTGCCCGAAGACGACGATGGCGCGGCGATTACCCGGGCGATCATCGACCTGGGCCATGCCCTGGGCTTCAAGATCACCGCGGAGGGCATCGAGACCGCCGAACAATATGCCTTTTTGCGCAACGCTGGCTGCGACCAGGGCCAGGGTTTCTGGATGGGCCGGCCGATGCCGGTGGCTGAATTCGACAGCTGGCTGGAAACAAAAGTAGCGGATAAAGGCATTTTGACTCGGTGAATTTAAGATTGTCGAATTTCGGCTGAGATGTGATAGCAGATCGCTTGGCTTTTCCTATACTCGGTGAACATGCCACTGGGGTGGAGTAAAAAAATGCGACGCGACGGAACATCAACCCTAAATTCTTACGATGCGATTCAAATATTGAATGACCAAGGCTTATGCCTAAGCGCTATAAGTTCTTTATGTAGATATAACGATTCGAAAGGGAAGCTCTCTGAGCAAGAGGTCGAGATTCTTCGTGTTGAAGCCGAGTTGCAATTCGCTAGGTTGCAAGAGTTCTACCTAAGAAAATTGGGCGGATACGCTTTCGTTCGTCATTGACTCGCTTCGTGGCGCCTAATTTGGCTGAAATGTCTGTGCTCACAGGTGACGGCGTTACTGCTGTTAGTAGATAGAGGACTTCCTAGATTTACTTGAAAATTCGCCCGTCAAGCCTTTTTAAGCTAGTTCAAATGGTTCCTAGGATTTATCCTACGCGCTCTGTCGCCTTCAGTCGCTTGCTTGGGCTAAATGTTCAAACTAGGCTCGCTCGGTCACTAAATTTTTGGTGATCGGGTTTGGCGACCCGGGATCTATATGCAGATATGTCCCTGAAGAAAGGCGGGCGTTTTCATGCCCGTATGTCTTTTATGGTGGCTGTACGCGGGAGGGCTTAGGCCCTGCCGGGGTTTCCTGCGTTGATCCGGTTCGCCAACCCGCGTACAGCTGCCACCTAATCTCGTTTGGCGACGAGTTCGTGGTAGCTCCACTCAACCAGGAGCCTATCGATGAAAAAGCCAGTACCCGACCCACCATCACTTCATCTTGTCGAAACCATAGAAACCAGTGTCAATAGTTGTCCAGATCATCCACCACTTTTCAATGTTCGAGCTGGTGTGTGTGCAGAGGATGCATTAGTTCATGCGCTCCTTTACCTGAAATGTGCAAGCGCGACAATCTCGCAGGCTGCTCAGCATACCGGTGAGGCAGGGCGTGCTTTTGTATGGTCTTCGCAGCACTCTGTTGAAATGGCCAGCGCGCTCATGGACGCCTTGCTAGATGGAGTCGAAGCTCGACAGCTCCAGGTCTGAGCCATAGCTGAAAGCGGGTACGAATTAGATCCTGCTCTATTGGATAAAATCACTCGCTTTCAGTAACCGGACCTATTGACAGGGGAATCGACAGCCCAGTCAGCGCAACGGCTATGCGCTGACTGCTTACACTCAAGCATCCTAAGATGGTGCCAGCATATTTCTTTCCACAGTAAGCACACTATACCCAACCCGCGGCACCCCCCCCAACCGCTGCTCCACCAACGCCTTCAACGACTCCCCACTCCCCAAATACGCATCACCAAAATCATGCCCGCCCAACGCACTCGGGTGCGCCACCACCTCCAGCAATCCTTCAGCCGGCGCCAACCCCGCCCTTAGATCCGCCGGCGTACACACATAATCCGCCGTCGCCCCCGCCAACTGCTTCAACCGTCGATTAAGCAACGTCTTGAACACCCGCTTCAGCGGCCCGATGTTGTGCCCAAGGTTGCGCGCCAACCTCACCGCCACGCCTTCACGCGCCGCAAACCGGGCGACGATTACGCCAATGGGCCAGATGTTGTGCACGTGCTGGTGCGAGTCCAGGTGGCTGGGCGTCAGGCCCTGGTTCAGGCAGTGCTGCCACTGCGCCTGCAATTCCTGCTCGACGGCCTCGCGCTCGGCCCGGCTCAGGCGCAGGGTGCGCTGTTTCAGGCGCAGGTCGAATTCGCCATTGGGCGCGCAGAAGCGCGGCTGCTTACCGATGGCTTCGCTCAAGGGCCGGCCATAGGTGAGGTTGAAGTGCAGGCCGATGCGCCCGCGCAAGGCCGGCAACTGCGCCAGGCTGCACGCCGCGCTGAACGCCGGCATATTGGCCATGGCCGTGGCCGAGCTGATCAGCCCGGCCTGGAAGGCATGCAGGATGACGGCGTTGGTGTGGGCGCTGAGGCCGAAGTCGTCAGCGTTGACTATGACCTGTGAGGGCATCCGGGTTCTCCTGTGGCGAGTCGGGCTCGGCGGTTGCGTCCGAGGGTGGGCGGCGCAGGCGCTGCAGCTGCGGCTTGAAGCGTTGCCACAGGCGCACGGCCAGGCCCAGGGCCAGGCCGCTGGGGCGCCAGCTGTAGAAGCTTTGGCGGTGGTGTTCGAGGGTGCCGGTCATGCGTTCGTGCAGTTGGTGGCTGGAGTTGTTCAGGCTCACCCGCGAGGCGTCGACCCATTCCCAACCGTCGTCCAGGCCCCAGTGAATCCATTCCTCCAGCAGCACGCGGCCACTGCCAAGTTCGGCATGGGCGGGGACGAAGGCGAGGTTGTAGTCGTACACCCGGCCGCGCTCGAACACGCCCAGGCGGTAGCTGATGCAACGGCCATCGAGCTCCAGCAGCACCAGGCGCACCAGGCCCTGGGCCGCCAGGGCGGTGAAGGCCTGGTACATCCATTGGCGGCGCAGGCGCCCGGAAAAGATGCCGACGTCGTCGTCGCCTTTCCAGCTGATGTGTTCCACGGCGCTGACGGCATCGAGCAGTGCGCTGATGGTCTCGGCGTCGGGCGTCACCCGGCGCACCTGGGCGCCGCAGGCGGCAATGCGCTTGCGTGCGCGGCGCAGTTTGTAGCGCGGGTCGCCGCTGATTTCCTGGCGGTCTTCAGGGGCGATGCGGTGCACCGGTACCCGGCAGCTCAGGCGCTGTTGATGGGTGGAGCTGCGCCGTGCCCAACGGCTCAGCAGCGTGTGGGTCGCCGAGCCTTCGGGCACTTCGTCCAGTTGCAGCAAGGCGTGGGGCAGGTGCGCGCGGATCGCCCGCAGTACCGGCGCGGCAGCCTTGGCGGGCAGGTCGCAGAGCAGGGCGATGCGGTCACTGAGCGGATACCCCAGGTGGCGTACCACCGGTACCGTCAGTGGGCCGAAGCGCTCGTTGCTGCGGATCAGCGGCAGGCACAGGCACAGCCGGCCCTGATCGCGGCCAACCAGTACCTGCAACTGTTGCCCGACTGCCAGCGCCGCTTCGGCCGCCTGCATCCAGCCCAGGTGGTTGAACGGTGTGCTGTCGGCCAGTCGCTGGCGCAGCTGCTCGTACTCGGCGGCGGGGAAGTCCGCCGCCGCCAACGACGGGTACCACTGCAGTTCAAGGCTCATGGGCTCAGGTCACCGTGGCCGGGGCCGGGCTGGCTTCAGGTTTGCGCAGGGGCTCCAGGCGCGACTCGCTGTAGCGCGTTTCGCGGAAGAACTTCCAGCGCCCGAACAGGCAGTACACGTGCATGATCCGCCCCTGTTCCTGATAGCCCATGCGCAGGTGCAGTTTCAGCGCCGGGATGTTGTGGCTCTCGCACACGTCGACCACGGTGTCGCAACCCTGGGCGGCCATGGCCTTCCACAGTTCCAGCTGCAAATCGACCGAGAGCAGGGTGCCCCAGTATTTGCGCGTCAGCTCGCCACCAAATTCGAAAAACTGCCCGGGTTCCACCGGGAACCAGCAGCCGTAGAAGTGGCGGTCGTGGTAATGGCGCTGGCTGCCCCAGATAAAGGCCACGGTGTCGCCGGCGTCATCGAGAAACATCAACCCGGTGTGGCCTTCGACGGCCAGTTCGCGCATCGTCTCGATGCGGTCGCCGAAGTGTTTGGCAAAGGCTCGCACGTTGTGCACGGTGATGGTTTCGATGCGCAGCGCCGGGTAGGGTCTGAGTTTGTGCGGTGGCACGGGGCTGACCAGGTCGCGTTCCATCCACAGCAGTTCCCAGTGGTAGAACAGGTAACGCTTGACCCCGGCGTTAAGGGTATTGCGCAGTCCTTTGCGCTTTATACGGTCCTGGATTTTGCTCAAAGCACTCATGGTGCCTCCTGTTTCCGGCAGGTGAGGTGCGCGCTCATGACGCGCTCCAGGTCAGGGCGAACAGGGTTTGCCCCGGCAGTTGAAAGTGGATGCGGCCTTGCTCGCAGGCGAACGGCGCGCTGCGGGTCTTGTTGTCCGGGCCGAAGAAGCTCAGCGCGCCTTGCGGGCAGGCTTGCTCGGTGGCCAGGCTCACCTGCTGCAGGCGCTCGCCCTTGTTCACCCCCAGCAGGCTGCGCTGCTTGCCGCGGGCCATGGCCAGGGCGTCGACTTCGAAGGCGTCGTTGTCCAGGGCCAGCACCTGGTCCAGCCAGTGCTGCTGGATGAACTGCTGGGCCAGGCCCACCGGCTTGAGCTCAAAGCGGTTCTCGCCGAGCACCCGGACCATGCCTTTGGGCCACTCGGGTTCGTCGGCGACGTGGAACCAGTTGAGCATGTCGAGCAGGCCGTCCTGGGAGGCGTTGATCACCACCGAGGTCCACCACAGGGCGGTGAAGTGGGTTTCCTGGTCGTAGGGGCTCAGGCTCGAACCGCTGGAAAGGTTGGTCTGGTCGAGCAGCAGGGCCTTGTTTGGCCGGCCCTGGGCGTTGAGGCCGACCAGGTTGGCCGCCTGGCGCACCGAATCGCGGTAGCTGCGGGTGGCCAGCAGGTCGCGGACCATCCATTCGTGCCAGGCCAGGGCGTCGATCTGGCTGCCATGCTCCTTGAGCAGGCGCCGCGCCCAGTCCAGGCCGATGCGTTTTTCGCTGCTGCCGTGCAGGGGGCCATTGACCAGCCGGGAGCTGGCCGGCATGGCGATGCGCACCCCGGCTTCGCGGGCGCCGGGGCTGCGTTGCACGCGCTCGGCCATGGCCTGGAAGTAGCGGCTGAAGGTCGGGTAGTCGCTGTAGTTGAGGTTGGGCTCGTCGGCGAAGGCCAGGTAGTGCAGGGTGCTGCCGCCCAGCTTGCGGGTGGTGTTCAGCCAGTCGTCGAGGCCGTCGTGGCTGGTGCGGTCGGCGGCCAGTACCGATTCGCGGCCGGTGCCGGCCAGCAGGGTGATGTCCTGTTTGATGGTGTAGCGTTGCTGGTAAAAGCTGCGGAATGCCGTTTCGTACCCCGGCTTGCGCGCGAGCAGGTCGGCAAAGCTGTAGTAGCCGGCGGCTTGCGGCTGCAGTGCATCGAGCACGGCGTAGCTGGACGGCGGCGGCAGCACATAGGGCAGGTTGACGCCCAGGTCCGGGGTGCGGCCCAGCACCGTGTGGCCGAGGGTTAGCGCGACCTTGCCGTCGCTGTTGTGCAGCGGCCGCAGTTGCCCGGGCTGCTGGGCGAACAGGTTGGCGCTGCCGTCGAGCCAGAACGCCACCTTGCCGCGCCCTTGCAGTTGCAGGCGGAAGGTCTGCTCTTTACTCGACTGCGGTAGCGTCAGGCGATCGAACTGCCAGTAGGCGGGGTAGGGCTTGAGCGCCAGGCTCAGCTGTTGAGCATCGCCCAGGCGCTGCACCTGCAGGCCGCGCACGCCGCCGTGGTACTTGCCGGCCAGGCTGGCTTTCTCGCCCGCGGGCACTTTGAAGTACAGCTCGACATTGGGCCCAACCTCGGCGCTGAAATGCACCTTGGCCGGGGCGAACAGGGCGCGGGTGCTGTCGGCGTGCTCGATGCGGTAACGGCGGAAGCTGTAGCCGGGGATTTCCAGCTGGTAGTCGCTGTTGCTCGCCGCCAGTGGCCACTGCACCCGGCCACGGGGTTCATCGGCCTTGATCGGGCGATCGGTCTGCAACTGGCCCTGGCCATTGAGCAGGAAGATGTGTTCGGGGTTGGCGTCGGCCTGCCAGGCCGGTTGCCAACTGACCGTCACGGTGTCGGCCTTGGCCGCCTGCAGGTACAGGCTGCCGTCGCGAATGTCGCCCCATTGCAAGGGCGCAGCCTGCAGCGTGGCACTGAGCACCAGGGTGGCGAACACCAGGCCGGCGCGTTTCATGCCGGCCGCCGTTGCAGCATCTGCCGCAGGGGCGCCAGGTCGCTGGGCAGTACCAGCAAGGTTTGCCAGAACGGCACGCCGCTAAGTTTGCAGTACAGCAGCAACATCGCCAGGGTCACCGCCAGGTAGGCAATGGACGAGGCCATGGCGGCGCCGACGATGCCGTAGACGGGAATCAGCAGCACGTTGAGCACCAGGTTCAATGCCGCACCCAGGCCCATCAGCAGCGATACCGTGCCGGGGCGGTTCTTGCCCAGCAGGTCGAGGCGCAGGATGCTCGCGTAGCACAGGCCGAACAGCCCGGGCAGCAAGGCCAGCAAGGCCGGGTAGGCCGGCTGGTATTCGGCGCCGAACAGGGTGACGATCAGCCACTCGCCGATCAGCGCCATGCTCAGGCAGGCGCCGAGCATCACCGTGGCGGTCAGGCGCAGGGCCAGCGGGGTCAGTTTGTCCATGCCGGCGTCCTGCTGCAGCAGGCGTTTCATCAAGGGCGTGGTCACCGCTTCGGGGACGATCAGCAACAGTTCGGCGGCAGCGCTGGCCATGGCGTAATGGCCCAGCGCCGCACTGCCGAGCATGGCGCTGATGAACAGGTAGTCCGAACGCAGGATCACTTGCTGGAACAACAGGTCCGGATGGCTCTTGGCACTGTAGGAGAGCAGCTCGCGCTGGCCGCTGCGGTCCCAGCACAGGCGGATTGCATGTTGCCGGCCGAGCCAGTACAGGCCCAGCAGCACCACCAGGCTCAGGCCCAGCAGCCAGCTGATCAGCGCCGCTTCCAGCGCCGCGTTCTGCCACATCCAGAACATCCCGACAAACAGCAGCAGCGGCACCAGCGACTCGGTCAGGCGCAAGGCGTTGAAGGCGCCAACGCCGCCGGTGGCGTTGTGCAGGGTCAGCAGGCCGCTTTTGAGCACCGTCAGCGGCACCGCCAGCAGCAACAGCCAGGCCAGCAGGCCGAGCTGGGTGGTCACTTCAAGTTCGTTGCCGAACGCCCGGGCCAGGGCCACACAGATCAGGGTCAGGGCGCCGGCCACCAGGCAGCCGTAGATCAGCACCTGGCTGAGCAGCAGGCCCATGCTGCGCTGCTTGGCCGCCTGGTAACCGACGGCTGTATTGAGGCCGCCGCTGGTGGCGGCGCTGATCAGGTCGGGCAGGGTGCTGAGCAGGGCGAACAGGCCACGCTCGCTAGGGCCGAGAATGCGCGCCAGCAGCACGTTGCGCATCAGCCGCAGGGCGATCATCGCCAGGCGCGTGCCCATGCTCAGCAGCAGGTGGCGAACATAGTGGCTGCGGCTCATGGGCGGCCCCCGCGGCTGATGCGCCAGGCCAGCAAGGAAGGCCGGCTGGCGGTGCGCTGGCTGACGCTGATGCGCGGCAGGGCCAGGGGGTCGTCATGGCCCTGGCAGATCCCGGCGCGGGTGCTCAGGGCAAACGGGTACCGGTGCGCGGCCAGGCGTTCGCGCACCCGCGCATCGTGGTCGCCATTGGGGTAGCAGTACACCGGCAGCGGTTGTTTGCAGCCTTGTTGCAGGGCGTAGTGGCTGCGGCTCAGTTCTTCTTCCAGGCGCTGGTCGTCCAGGCCTGGCAGCAGCGCGTGGCTGGCGCCGTGGGGGCCGAAGCTGATCAGCCCGGAGTTCTCCAGGTGACGCACCTGGTTCCAGTCCAGGGCCTGGGGCAGGGATTCGGCCGGGCAGGCATCGGTGAGGTGATGCAGGGCCATGGGGCTCAGGGTTTTCAGGCTTTGCAGGTATTTGCCCAGGGCCTGGCTGCGGGCATGGGACCGATCGCTCATGAAGTAGGCGGCCGGCAGCGGCCGGCCGATCTTGCGCAATTGCTCGATCAACGCCCGGCGCGATGTTTCGCCGTGGCTGCCCCAGAGGGTTTCGCCCAGGCTTTCCCACCAGAAGCGCTGGCGGCTGCCGATGTAGTCGGTGGACAAAAAGATGCTCGCCGGCACCTGGTATTGCTGCAGCAGCGGGAAGGCATTGAGGGCATTGTCGCGCCAGCCGTCGTCGAAGGTCAGGGCGACCTTGGGCCGGCCGCCGTTGCGCGGCTGCTCGTGGGTTTTCAGCAGGTCCATCAGGTGCACGCAGTCAAAGTGGCGTTGCAGCCAGCGCAGCAAACGCTCGAAGGCCTGGGGGCCGACGCACAGTTCGTTGCGATGGGGCAGGGCGGCGCTGCTGTCGTCGGCCAGCACCCGGTGCAACATGAGGATTACGCCGGCGCCGCGCAACTGGCTGCGACCCTTGGGCGAGTTGAGGTAAAACCAACCGCTGGCACGCTTGATACTGGTTTTTATCGGCATGTCAGGTGCTCATCGAGTCTGGTCGGGGTTCCATTGGTTGTAGCTGTGCCCGCGCAAGAACTGCCACAGGCCGACGCTCATGCCGGCCAGGGTCACCAGCACGAAGGCCGCCAGGCGAAACGGTTTGGGCAGGCGTTGGCGTACATCCAGCAGGCCGGCGATGGCAATGGCATAGCCAAGCAGTTGCGCGGCCAGGGTCAGTTGGTAAAAGCCGTGGCCATCGAACAACCACAGGTTGGCCAGCAGCAAGGGCAGCAACAGCACCGGCGCCAGGCGGCGGATCAGCTTGTGGCTGATCAGGGCAATGGCGTACAAGCCATGGCGCAGCGGGTTGAGCAGTTCGCGGCGGGCGGCCAGGCTGATCAGGCCGCCGACGGTGACCCGCTGGCGACGGCTGAACTGGCGGTCGGCTTCGTCCACGCCCTGGTCGAGGACCTGGGCCTCGTCGACATACACCACGCGCTTGCCGGCGACTGGCGCACAGGTATTGATGTAGAAGTCGTCGTTGACCCGCGCCGGGATCGGCTGGTACAGCTCGCGGCGCACGGCCTGCAGGGCGCCGTCGGCGGACACCGTGCAACCGGTGCGGCTTTCCACCCGCCGCAGCCAGGCTTCGTAGTGGCGGTACAGGCTTTCGCCCAGGCTCAGGCCCTTGCCGGCCACCGGGATGATCATCTTGCCGACCGTGCCGCCGACCTGCGGGTCGGCAAAAGGCGCCAGCAACGCCGCCAGGGTGCCGTCGATCCAGTGCACATCGGCATCGGTGAACACCACGATGTCGCCCGTGCACTGGGTGACGGCGACGTTGAGCACGCTGTTCTTGCCCATCCGCGGCAGGTCCAGGACCCGAATGCGCGGGTCGTCGAAGCTGCGCGCCAGGGCCACGGTGCGGTCGCTGGAGCCATCGCTGGCGACGACGATCTGCAGGCTTTCAGCGTGATAATCCTGGGCCAGCAGGTTGCGCAGCTTGTTGTCGATGTTGCGTTCCTCGTTGTGCGCGGCCACCACCACGCTAACCCGTTGCGGTGGCAGCGCTGCCGGTGTGTGGCGCGGGAGCAACGGCCCCAGCACGGTGAGCAGCAAGGGGTAGCCTAGCCAGGCATAAAACGGCAGCAACAGGCACAACCAAAAAATGAATTCAGCCACGGGCGGGCCTCCTTGCGCTCCAGTTGAACAGGCTGAGCACGAAGGCCGCGCCGGCCAGGTGCAGGCGGATCCAGTGCAGGCCCCAGAGCTGCAGGGCGAACAGCAGGTCGCGGTGTTTCAGGCTCTGGCGCAGGCTCAGCACCAGCGCCGGGACACTGGTGACGAATAGCATGAATAGCGCCACGTGCGGGTAACCATCGAGCAGCGCCAACAAGGCCAGGGCATCGAGCAACCAGGCAGCCAGTGACAACAGCGGGAAGCGCAGCAGGCGCAGGCTCAAGCCATTGCAGCGCAGCAGTTGCAGGTTGCTGCCCTGGCGCCACAGCTCCTTGCCCAGCCACTCGCTCCAGCTGCCCTCGAAACCCCAGTGCAGCACCACCGGGTCGCGCAGGGCCAGCAGGCGTGCGCCGGCCTTGTTCAGGTGCCAGGTAAAGTCCTTGTCTTCGCCGGTGCGCAGGGTTTCGCTAAAGCCGCCGACCTGGTCGAACCAGTGGCGCTGCATCAGCAGGTTGGGCGTCGGCAGCCATTGCATGCGGTGCAGCGCCGGCAAGCCTGCGCGCAGGGTGCGCCGTTGCCAGGCGCGGGCGAACCAGGGCGCCAGGCGCGGGGTGTCGCAGTCCAGGGCAAACACATCGCCACGGCCTTCGGCATGCAGGTCGAGCAGCAGGCTCAGCCAGTGCTCCGGCACTTCGATATCGGCATCGAGGAACGCCAGCCACTCACCGCTGCTGGCCTGCACGCCACGGTTGCGCAGGGCGCCGATGGTCAGCCCCGGCAGGCTCAGCACCTGGGCACCGAGGCTGCGGGCGATCTGCGGGCCGTCATCGCTGGAGCCGTTGTCGACCACCACCAACTCGCATTCGAGGCCGGCATCGGCGGCGGCTTGCATGGCCGACTGCAGGGTCCGGGCAATGTGCCGCGCCTCGTTGAACATCGGCACCACGACGCTGACTTTCATGCCTTCACCTGCGCCAGTTGTGCCTGTTCAGCCTTCAGGCGCAGCACGCTGGACAGCGCCAGCAGGATCCACAGGTATTTGTGGTTGGGCGCACTGAGGAACATCAGGAACAGGCTGATGGCGAGCATGCTCATGCACAGGTGCGTCAATAGATCCGCCTGGGCGTGATCACCCTGGCGCAGCCACAGGCGCCGGGCGTACCAGACGTTGTACAGCGCCATCAGCACCAGGCCGACGAAGAGGATGCCGGCCGGTATGCCGACTTCGCTGAAAATCTCCAGGTAGGTGTTGTGTGCCCGGCGGTACAGGTCGCCAACCTTGCGGTTGGCCGAGAAGGCCTTGGCATAACCGGTGGTGGCGTAGTGCAGGGGGAAGGTACCCGGGCCGGTGCCCAGCACTGGATGCTCGCGGATCATCTTGCTGCCGACCACGATGTAGGAGGAGCGCCGACCCAGGGAGTCATCCTTGAAGGCATTGACCCCGGACTTGAGCAGTGCCAGCGACTGGATGCGCGCCACGTAGCTTTCCGGCATCAGCGCCACCAGGGTCGGCAGCAGGATCGCCAGGCCGAGCATGGCAAAGCCCAGGTGCCGCGGGCGCAGGTGGGCGACCTGGGTGCGGTAGTGCACCAGGACAATCCCCAGGCTGATCAACAGCACCACCAGGCCGGAGCGTGAGTTGGTCTTGGTCATGCCCGCCAGCAGGAGGATGCAGCAGGCGATCCAGAACAGCTTGTGCAGCCGTCGGGGGCTGTTGAACACCAGCCACAGGGCCATCGGTACGGCAATGGCGATGAGCATGGCGAATAGGTTGGGGTCTTCCAAAAGGCCGGCGGCGCGGCCTTCGTCCTGGTACTTGGCCGAGACCATGGCCATGATGCAGGTCAGGCCGACGCTTAAGGTCACCAGCCGGTACATCATCGGCAGGTTGAGGTCGCGGCCGATCAGCAGGGTGATGCCGAACAGCAGCAGGCCCACCGCCAGTTCACGAAAATGCCCCAGGGACATCTCGCTGCTGTCGCTGGCCCACAAACTCAGCAGGTACAGCGCCAGAAAACCCAGCAACAGCCGCCACATGGGGCTGCGCAGGCGCTCGGCGGGCAGTTGCTTGACTGCCAGTTGCAGCACCAGCACCAGGGCCAGGGCCGCGCCGATCAGTTTGGTGGCGGTCAGTTGGCTGTCCTTGAACAGGCCTTCCAGCGGTACCAGGGTGATGATCGCCAGCAGGCCCCAGGCCGGGCGTTTGTACAGCGCCAGCAAACCGGCCAGGCCGATGACCGCGCCGGGGGCGAGGAACGGGTAGGGGCTGGCCAGCAGCGCCAGGCAGGCAATGGCCAGCAGGCCGATCAGCGACAGGGGGATGATCATGCGCAGGTCTCCTTGGCTGCGCCCAGGTACACCCGGGCCCAGCGTTGTGCCAGCGTCGGCAGGTGATAACGTTCGCGTTGGGTGCGCCGTGCCTGGGCGATCAGTTCGCCGGCCTGGGCCGGGTCGAGCATCAGCGCCTCCAGCTGTGCCGCCAGTTCTTGCACCGCCAGGGGCCGGGCCAGCAGGCCGCTGCGCCCGTGTTCGATCACATCGGGGATACCACCGACGCCAAAGGCCACCACCGGCACGCCATCCTGCATGGCTTCGAGCAGGATCATCGGCGTGCCTTCGGTACGCGAGCTGATCACCAGGGTATCCAGGCGCGCCATCCACTGGCGCATGTCGGCCTGAAACCCCGGCAGGCGGATGCGCTGGCTCAACTCCGCGGCGTCGATGCGCGCTTGCAGCGCGTCGCGCTCCGGGCCGTCGCCGAGCATCACCGCATCGAGCTGCGGGTGGCGCTGGCACAGCGGGATCAGGGTATCGAGAAACAGGTCCGGGCCTTTTTCACTGCTCAATCGCCCGACATAACCGGCCAGCCAGCGGCCATCGCCATGATTGCGCGCGGGCAGGGCGTCGGCCTCGGGCAAGCCGTTGGGGATGACCTGCAGCTTGGCTTCGGCAACCCCGGCCTGGCGATGGATGCGCTTGATGCTCTCGGCCACGCAGACCACCCGTTCGATGGTGGCGGTGCGGCACAGTTGCAGGCTGATCCAGGTGTACAGGCGCTGTTTGCGGCTGGTGGGGGTAAAACCATGCTGGGTGGCGACCATCGGCAGGCGCCACAACCTGGCGCCCAGCCAGCCGAACAGCAGGCCCTTGAAGTTGTGGCTGTTGATCAGCGGCTGCTGATCGTGACGCTGGCGCAGTACGCTGAGCAGCTCGCCCACCCCGTCGCAGGTCTGGCAGGCCACGCCGGCGGCGCGAAAACGCGCCACCAGTTGCTCCGGGGCCCCGAGAAACAGCACTTGGTGCTGCCCCGGGGTGGCCTGGCAGTGGTCCAGCAGCATCCGCTCGGCGCCGTAGAAACCACCACTGCTGAGCAGGTGCAGGATCGGCCGTGGCGGGGGCAGGGCTGCGTTCAATTGCGCACCCAGTGCACCAGCCGCGGCAGCGACCAGCCTTTGTAGGGGTTGGGGGTTTCCGGTGTCTGGTCGTTGATCACCAGCAGTACCGGCAGGTCCAGTTGATGGCTGATTTGCGCCGGGTGCTTGAAGCGCCGGTCAAAGAACTCTTTGACGTACACCAGGGCAATCGCCAGCAGCAGGCCGGTGAGCATGCCGAACGGTACGATCAGCAGCGGCTTGGGAAACGCCGCCTCGGCAGGCTCGTACGGGGCGCTGAGGATCCGCGCGTTGGACAGACCGTCCAGCAGGTCGGCACCGCGCGATTCTTCGTAGCGCTGGGTGTAGGTGAAGTAGGCCTTGTGCAGGGCGTCGATCTCGGTGTCGAGCTGGCGCGCCTTGCTCTGGGTCTCTTGCAACTGGTGCACGCGGCCTTTGAAGTCAGCAATGCGCGCGGTCTTCTGGGCGATCACGTTCTGCACCACGGCCAGGTCTTTTTCGCGCTCCTTGATGCGGTTGGCGACGATCTTGAGGAACTGCTGGCGGGTCTTGGCGATCTGCTCGCGTTGCAGCAGCATCTGCTCGCTGCCGGGCTGGAACACCGCCAGGTCGCTGACGTAGGTCAGCACCAGGGTGGTCAGCTGTTCACCGAGCTGCTTGATCTCGCGGTCTTCGAAGGCCACGTTGTCGACCGTGGTGGTGAAGGTGTAGGGGAAGGCGAAATCGCGCATGTTGGCGTTGTTGGCCGCGGCCAGGCTGGTTTTCAGGTACTCCAGCCACTGCTGGCTTTGCAGCAGGCGGTCGCGGTACAGGTTCAGCGCCTGTTCTTCGGTGTTGATGGCGTTGAGACGGAAGGTGATCTCTTCTTTGGGGTCCGAGGAGCCGATCTTTTCGAGCATCCCCAGGCGCTTGCCTTCGAGGTCATCCATGCGCACCTGGTACTGCAGTTTCTTCTGCTCGTAGAACTGCTCGGGCAGCTCGTTGGACTGCAGGTTCTGGCGGTTGCGCAGGTAGTTGTCGAGCAGGCGGCTGACGAACAGCGTACCGAGTTTCGGCTCGGGGAAGCTGTAGGTCACCGAGACCACGTTGGAGCCCGGCAGGGTCTCGATCTTCAGGTCCTTGATGGCGTCATCGGTGAGGGCATCGAGCTGGGTGTCGCGCACCGGGTCGACTTCCAGGCCGAACCGCGCCCGCAACGGGTTGATCACGTGCTCGCGCAGCGGGTTGATCACCGCCGTGCGCAGCGGGTCGAACACCACACGCTGCATCAGGCTTGGCGGCACCTCGTACTTGCCTTCGTCGCGCAGCTGGCTGATGGTTTCGCGGATCAGGGTCGGCGAGCGCAGGATGTTGCTCTCGGTTTCCATGTCGGCCAGCGACGGCGGGATGAACTTGTCGGTCTCCTGGGCCAGGGCGGTGTTGGTATCGCTCTGGGACAGTTTCTTCGACTGCACGATCACTTCCGCAGTGATATCGAAGCTCTGTTTGAGCACCAGGGGCAACAGCAAGGCGATCACTGCGAACACCAGGAAGACTCGTTTCACCAATTGGCGGTTGGCGAAGAAGATCCTGAAGAATTCATGCAGGTAGTTTTCTTTTGTATTCATGCTCGGATACCCGCCTGGGATTAGTTGTTGTCGCTGTCTTTGTTGTCAACGCGATAACCGAAGCTGAAGCCCACTCCCTGGAACAGCACCACGTCAGCCAGTTGCCGGGCCAGGTCGCCGGCGCTGGCGAGCTTGGTCTTGGGCACGTAAAGCATGTCGTCCGGCTGCAGATAAGCCACTTGCGCCGCGCTGGCATCCAGGGCCTTGTCGACGTTGTACGGCACGGCCTGCACCTGGTTGCCGTTGCGGCGCATGATCACCACCGAATCGAGCCGGGCCTTGACGTTCGGGCCACGGGCCAGGGTCAGGGCTTCGAGCACCGATACCGGGCGGCGGATCGGGTAGGCGCCGGGCTGGCCGACTTCACCCAGCACGTAGATCTCGTTGACCGCAGTGGACTTGAGCATCACGTCCACGGTCATCCGCCCGGGCAGGTCGGCGTAGCGTTTGTTCAGGTAGGTCTGCAATTGGTTGACGGTCATGCCCTGCAGCGGTACCGAGCCGATTTCCGGAAAGCTGGCCTGGCCATCGCTGCCCACGGTGATCTCGCGGCTCATGCCGGTGGCCGGGTGGTTGAGGGCGCTCTTGAGGTTCTGCTCGTTGGTCAGCGGGCTGATCACCTGCACGGTGACGTTGTCACGCCCCGGCTGGAACAGGCGTTTGTTGCGGTACGCCTGCTGGATGGTGCGCCGGGCTTCATCCGGGGTTTGCCCGGCGATGTTCACCGAGGTGTTGGCCCGTGGCAGCTCGATGGTGCCGTCGGGCAGCACCAGCTGGTTACCGTTGAGCGAACTGGCGGCGGGGAAGGCCAGGCCGACGGTGTCGCCGGACTGGATGCGGTACGACGCCGATCCGCTGGTGCTGATGTGGAAGATCACATCGAGCACGTCCTGCGGGCGCAGCACCTGCTCGCTGCGCGGCAACTCGGCATCCTGGGCGTTGGCCGGGGCGGCGGTCATGATCTGTACCGGCATCTGCCGGGTGTCCTGATTGGCGCAGCCGGCCAGGGTCAGCAGGCACAGCGCGAACGTCGTGTATTTCATGTGAGGCTCCTGGGCTGCTGGCCTAAAGGTTGTTGTACAGCCACTTGGGCATGTAGTACTTGCGCCGGTTGAACACGCTGCCGATCAGCCTGGCGCCGGCCTGGGTCAGGCGCTGGGCGGCGGCCTGGGCCACTTCCCACCGGGTTTCCTCGGCGCACACCACCAGCACCACGCCATCGACCAGGGTGCCGATGATCAGGCTGTCGGCGCTGGCGTACACCGCCTCGCCGTCGACCACCACAAAGCGGTAGTGCTCGCCCATGTGCTTGAGCAGCACGCGCAGCAGGTCGGGGTTCAGGCGCTCCTTGCCGCGCTTGTAGGTGCCGGCCGGCAGCACGTCGAACGGCTGGTCGGACAGGCGCACGATGCAGTCCTGCATCAACGGCGGGGTGTCCTGGTTGAACATCAGGTCGTTGAAACCGCGCAGTTTGTGCAGGCTCAACTGCTGGCTGAGGTTGTTGTTGCTGGGGCTGCTGTCGACCAGCAATACCGGGCCGCCGCTCATCAACGCCAACTGGCTGGCAAAGGCCAGGGCGCTGGTGCTGGTACCGCTGCCGGTGTTGGCGGCGGTTAGCAGCAGGATGCGCTGGTCTTCATCGAGCACCGTGGAGGTCAGGTTGGTTTCGCTCGGGGTGGCGATCGTCAGACTTCTAGAAGTAGAACCGTCCATTCAACTTGCTCCGTGGCCGCTGAAGACTTTGAAAGGAGTCTTGAAGAGGATTTTCAGATCCAGCATCAAGCTCTGTTCGTTGATGTAGCTCAGGTCCAGTTCGACTCGCTGGTCGAAGTCTATGTCGCTGCGTCCGGAGATCTGCCACAGGCCGGTCATGCCGGGGTGGATGCTCAGGCGGGCGAGGTGGTTGTCTTTGTAGCGATAGGCGTTGAACGAGGTGGGGCGGGGGCCGACCAGGCGCATGTCACCGCGCACCACGTTGAACAGGTTGGGTAACTCGTCCAGGCTGCTGCGCCGCAGCCAGCGGCCGATCGGGGTGACGCGCGGGTCCTTGTCGATCTTGAAATCGATGGCATCGGCGCCGTGCTTGTTCAGGTGGCGCACCGAATCCTTCAAGGCTTCGGCGTTGGCGACCATGGTGCGGAACTTGTACATGCCAAAGGTGCGGCCGCGGTAGCCGGTGCGCTTTTGCACGAAGAACACCGGGCCGGGGCTGCTGAGCTTGACCAGTACGGCCAGTGGCACCAGCAGCGGCGAAATCAGCACCAGGATGCACAGGGCGCCGAAACAGGCCAGCACCCGGTTGGTCCGCGACAGGGTCCAGGGACGCCCGCCAGCGCGGCCGGTCAGCCAGCCACGGCCTTGCATGTGAATGGCCGCGTCGATGCGTTGGCGATGCGCAGGGTCCATGCGCTTGTCTTGGTACAGTGCCTGCAGTTGCGCACTTTTAGGTTGTCCTGTCATACCGCCCTCCGTTGATGCTCGGGCGCCTGCCCGTTATCGCGTTTGGCGTCCTTGCCAGTGTGCGAGTAGTACTGATGAAACCAGGCAATAAAGCGCCCGAGCCCTTCATCCAGCGAAACCTGGGGGGTGAAGCCGGTGATCCGTTCCAGGGCGCTGCCATCGGCACAGGTGGCTAGCACATCGCCCGGTTGCAGCGGCAGCAGTTCGATGGCTGCCTTGCGCTGCAGGTGTTTTTCCAGCAGCGCGACGTAGTCGGTGAGCTCCACCGGGCGCTGGCCGCCGATGTTGAACAAGCGCCACGGTGCATGGCTGCTGGCCGCGTCCGGTTGATCGCGGTCCCAGCCCGGGTTGGCCTGTGGCGCCAGGGGAATCAGGCGCACCAGGCTTTCGACGATGTCGTCGATGTAGGTGAAGTCGCGCTGGTGCTGGCCATAGTTGAACAGCTGGATCGGCCGGCCCTCGGCAATCGCCCGGGCAAACTGGATCGGCGACATGTCCGGACGGCCCCAGGGGCCGTACACGGTAAAGAAACGCAAGCCGCTGGCGGGAATGCCGAACAGGTGGCTGTAGCTGTGGGCCATGGCCTCGTTGGCCTTTTTGGTCGCGGCGTACAGCGACAACGGATGGTCGACGGCATCCTCGACCCGGTACGGGGTGTGCTGGTTGGCGCCGTACACCGAGCTCGACGAGGCATACAGCAGGTGCTGCACGGGATGGCGGCGGCAGCCTTCGAGAATGTTGAGAAAGCCGCAGAGGTTGCTGTCGATATAGGCCCGCGGGTTCTCCAGCGAGTAGCGCACCCCGGCTTGCGCGGCCAGGTGAATCACCACGTCGGGTTGCTCGCTGGCGAACAGTTCGGCCATGCCGGCGGCATCGTTGAGGTCCAGGCGGTACAGGGTCAACGGACCCGCTTCGGCTTCGACCCAGCGCACCCGTGCTTCTTTGAGCGCCGGGTCGTAGTAGTCGTTGAAGTTGTCCAGGCCGATCACCTGATGGCCGTCGCGCAACAGTCGCAGGCTGCAATGAGCGCCAATGAAACCGGCAGCGCCGGTGACCAGGATCTTCATGGCGCCGGCACCTCCGGCTGGACCTGGCGCAGGCCGATGCCAATGTAGCTCAGGCCGAAGGTGGCGACCTGATCGGGGTTGTACAGGTTGCGCCCGTCGATGATCAGGCGGCTGCGCAGCTTCTTGGCCAGCAGGGCGAAGTCGACCACGCGAAAGGTCTTCCACTCGGTGCAGATCACCAGGGCATCGGCGTCTTCCAGGGTGTCGTCGCGGGTGGCGCACAGTTGGAGGTCTTTGCGGTAGCCGTAGAGGCGCCGGCATTCGGACATCGCCTCCGGATCGAAGGCGCATACGGTGGCGCCTTCGGCCCACAGCGCTTCCATCAGGTAGCGGCTGGGCGCTTCGCGCATGTCGTCGGTGTTGGGCTTGAAGGCCAGGCCCCAGACGGCAATCGACTTGCCCGCCAGGCTGCCGGGGAAGCGTTGCTTGAGCTTGGCGAAGAGGATCTGCCGTTGCGCGTCGTTGACCTCGCTGACACTTTGCAGCAAGCGCAGCGGCATGCCGCTATGCTCGGCAGTGTGCAGCAGGGCGCGCAGGTCCTTGGGAAAGCACGAACCGCCAAAGCCGCAACCCGGGTAGATAAAGTGATAGCCGATGCGCGGGTCGGAGCCGATGCCCTTGCGCACGGCTTCGATGTCGGCGCCCAGGTGCTCGGTGAGGTTGGCCAGCTCGTTCATGAAGCTGATGCGCGTGGCGAGCATGGCGTTGGCCGCGTACTTGGTCAGCTCGGCGCTGCGGTTGTCCATGAACATGAGCTTTTCATGATTGCGGCAGAAGGGCGCGTAGAGCTCGGCAAGCTGGTCATGGGCCTGGCTGTCGGCGGTGCCGACGATGATCCGGTCCGGGCGCATGCAATCGGCCAACGCGCTGCCTTCTTTAAGGAACTCGGGGTTGGACACCACCCGTACCTTCAGCGCACCTTTGCCCAGGCGCTCCAGTTCGTCGCGGGCCAGGGCGGCGACCTTGTCGGCGGTACCGACCGGCACGGTGGACTTGATGATCAGGGTGCGGTCGGCGTCCATCAGCCCGGCGATCTGCCGGGTCACCCCCAGGACATGGGAGAGGTCGGCCGAGCCGTCTTCGTCCGGCGGCGTGCCGACGGCAATGAAGATCAGTTCGGCGTGGTTGACGGCGTCACTGGCCTGGGTACTGAACAGCAGGCGGCCTTCCTTGATGTTTTCTTCGAGCATGCTCGAAAGGCCGGGTTCGCTGATTGGCGGTACGCCCTGACGCAGTTGACTGATCTTGTGCGCATCAATATCGATGCACAGAACCCGGTGTCCTACGTCTGCGAGGGCTGCAGCTTGTACAAGACCGACATAGCCGGTGCCAAATACGCTCACGTCCATGTCGGCGTGCCTCGTATGGAGTAATGAGGATGAAACAGTGGTGTGATTTCGGTATAGCCCACCCGTAGGAAGTCGTGTCAATGAAATGGCATGTTTCGTCTGATTTACACAGGCTAAGTTTTAGGCTTTTTGCCATCAAGCCGTTCTAAATCCGTGAGTTAGCTTGAGTAAGCACTGGCCAATTGCCGCATAGCAAAACGATGAACGGTCGCAGCCCCCGGTAAACAAGGGCTTAACGGATATCACTGTTTCACGAATGCAACGTTTTCGCATTTTTGAACTGTCAGAATTGGCGCTGCCAAGTTGAGTCATAAAATTGACGTTGTTCCGGTTTGCGCTTTGTCGGGGCACTGCTAACGTGTCAGTGTCCGGGGCAGTTGCAAGCGTTGCTGGCGAGGGAGAGATGCACAGATATTTCAAGGAACTGCTGCTCGCGCTGTACCTGCTGAGCAACTACCCGTACTACATCGAGCGCTTTCAGGCCATCGGCCTGAGCCCGGCGTTGCTGTTGTATGTCGGTGTACTGGTGCTGCTGGTGCTGGCCTTGCTGCTGTGCGCCAACATCCGCCAGGCCTGGCTGCGCTGGGGCCTGGCCCTGGTGTTCAGCGCCAGCGCGGTGTTTTTCGATGCCTACACGCGCATTACCGCCGACTACCTGACCTACAGCGGCTTTATCTCGATGGTGTATTCCGGTGGTTTTGTCGGTGAAGCCATCGAGCAGTACCACAGCGTGATCCTGCAGGTGCTGGGCAGGTCGTTGCTGTTGCTGCTGGGCCTGGGGCTCGCACCACGGCACAGGGTGCCAGGGCCCAGGGCACTGCCGTGGGCCGCGCCGCTGCTGGGCATCGCCTTGCTCACCGCGATCCTGTTCGTGCGCGCTGGCGAGGGGGCCCGTGGCCTGCCGATCATGTACACGCCACTGGCCTACGCCAACCTGATGCTCTACGAATCGCTGCACGACAGCGTCGGCCCGCGCGAACCGGTGACCCTGGCCCGCAGCGGCCCGGCCCTGGCCCGCGACATCGTGCTGATCATCGACGAAAGCGTCTCGGGCAATTACCTGGACCTGAACACCGCCCATGGCGTACGCAGCCAGCTCAACCAGGCGCGCCCCGGGGTCAGTATCTTCAACTATGGCTACGCCGCCTCGATTGCCAATTGCAGCTCCGACACCAACGTCACCCTGCGCTATGGCGGCACCCGCGACGACTACCTGCGCATCAACTCGACCCTGCCGTCGATCTGGCAATACGCCAAGGTCGCAGGGCTTGGCACCGTGTACATCGATGCCCAGCGCACGGGCGGCAACCTGCAGAACCTGATGAATGCGGCGGAAAAACGCGACATCGACCAGTTCATCCAGTTCGACAGCACCCCGGTGCGCGACCGCGACATGGCCGCAGCGGCCAAGCTCACTGAACTGTTGGGCGATGAAAAGGCGCAGCTGATCGTGATCAACAAGGTTGGCGTGCATTTCCCCGTGCACGACAAGTACCCGGACGACTTCATGACCTACCGCCCGGCCTTACCGCGCGGGCAGTACACCGACATCACCGATACCGGCCGGCGCGATGGGTTTTCCGGTCAGCCCGAAGACTGGGTGCTGTACCGCAATTCGTACATGAACAGCCTGTTGTGGAATGTCGGCGAGTTCTTCAATCGCCTGTTCGCCCAAGCTGATCTTAGCCAGGCGGTACTCATCTACACCTCCGACCACGGCCAGGACCTGCACGAACGCGGCAACCCCGGCCTGAATACGCACTGCGACAGCAACCCGGTGGAAGAGGAGGGCCTGGTGCCGCTGGTGGTGATCCAGGGCCAGGGTTTGCAGACCCTCGATTGGCAGGCGCAACTGGCGGCCAACAAAGACCGCTCCAGCCACTACAACATCTTCCCGACCCTGTTGCAGCTGCTTGGTTACGACCCGGCCGGGATCGCCGCGGTGTACGGGCGCTCGCTGGCGGTGCCGACCGATGACCCGTTCAGCTTCAATACCCGCTTCAATGCGCGGCTGGGGGCGAAGCCGGTGTTCAAGCATATCGACCTGGGCGAGGTGGTGACACCGGGCCAGGGCTTGCCGCCGTCCCAGATGCCGGTGGGCAAGGCTGATTAAAAGGCTCTTCGCGGAATCCCGGGGACTATGAGCCTTGGGTTGGGTTGGGTTGGGATGTTGAGGCTGCGGGCTTATCCATTCGCTGTGGCGCCGCTGCTGGCCCCTTCCGCCTTTACGGCGGGTCCCTTTTGTCTTGGCAAAAGGAACCAAAACCGCTTGCTCCTGCATACGGCCCTACGCTGCGCTTCGGGTCCCCTCGCTACGGCACCTTCCGGGGCATCGCGGCCTACGACTTGCTACGCCAAGTCTACGTCTCGCGTCTTCGGCTGACGCCGAAGGTGCTGCGCACCGCCCCTCCAGGCACCTCCGCTCGGCCTCCTGAAGTCGCTTTTGGCGGCGCCTGGAATTACGCGCATGAAGATCAAGATCAACATCAAGATGAAGCAAGTCGCTCCTCGCTTCAGCGTCAGCTTGGCGCCGCCACAATCTGCTTTCGCAGATACGCTAGTGCAGGCGCCGCCCGTAACTTCGCGACTTCAGGAGGCTGAGCGTAGGTGTCTGGAGGGGGCTGGTGCGTAGCACCCTTCGGCCCAGGCCGAAGTCGCGAGACGTAGACTTGGCGAAGCAAGTCGTAGGCCGCGATGCCCCTGGAAGGCACCGTAGCGAAGGAACCCGGAGCGCAGCGTAGGGCCGTATGCTGGAGCGAGCGGTTTTGGTTCCTTTTGCCAAGACAAAAGGGACCCGCCGTAAGGGCGGAAGGGGCCAGCAGCGGCGCCACAGTGAATGGATAAGCTCGCAGCCTCAACATCCCAACCCATCCCAACCCAAGGCTCATAGCCCCCGGGATTGCGTGAAGAGCCGATTAAAACGCGGGCAGTAGTTATGTAACGCCTGGGAAGCAATCGAATCGGGTTACCTGCGGATCCATTCCATCCGCAGGTAACCTGGCCATGTCCGATACCCCTGAACCATCCGCCGTCCTCTTTCACCACAAGCGCCTGGCCGCTGGCTTGCGCCCCAGGCTCGAGCATTTCAATCGCAACAACCTTCAAGCGCTGCTGCACAGCCAGCAGGCGATTCATGCTGACCGCCAGGGCCAGCCCCATGCCTGGTTCAATGACAGCGAGCCACAGCAGCGCAAGGCCCTGCTCGATGCAGCGAAGGCGCAACAAGACGCGCGCTGGCGCCTGGCCGGGACATTGTCCGGGCTGCAGAGCATCACCAAGTTCGCCACCCCCTTGCTGACCCGGGCATTGCTTGACCAGCACGGCCTGCAATTGGACGTGACCCGTGCCCAGCTGCACCGTTGGGCCCGCGAATTGGTGGACGGACGGCCAGTGATCAAGGGGCCGGAGCGACGCGCCAGCCTGCTGGAAGCCGCGTTGCAGAACTTCGCAGCCAATGAGGACTTCCACTTCAGCTATCTCACCCGCGAGGGCCAGGTGGCCGATACGCTGGCCTTGGCCGGCGAGGATTTCGCCGCCCTGTGCCGTGACCTCGATCTGGGCCAGCGTTATCAGCAGCACTTGCAACAGGTCTTTGACGAGGCGGGCAATACGCAGCAACTGCGTGAGCAGATGAGCGAAGCCACCCGCGCCGATTTCCAGCTGCTGGTGCAACGGGCCAGGATGAAACGCGAAATCAGTGCCTCGGCCCATGCAATGCTGCAGGCGCTGCTCAAGGGGATCCCGGCCATGCTCGACGGCAGGCCGGTAGTCTGCCGTCGCCTGGCCATCCTCGGCTGCGAGCTGGCCGACGTGCTGTTGATCGGGCCACAAACGGCCGGCAGCGAATCGACAGAACGTTGTGTGGCCTGGATCGCCGGTGCGCCCCTGGCACCGTTGAAGGAGTACAGCTCGGCCAGCGCCTTCGCCAAGGACCTGGCGATCAGTCTGCAATCCACCGAGTACAGCCGTGCCCTGGCGGCCAAGGTGCCGCAGGCGCTCAAGGGGAAATTCCTCCGCCGCCTGGAGCGCACCCTGTTCGAGGTGCGTTTCCACGGCAACGAACAGATTCGCCAGGCCATTGCCCAGCCGCGCCTGGAGGTCAGCGAGCGCATTCTTCAAGGGCCGCTGTGGGCGAAGCTGCAAACCTTGCAGGTACGCAGGCTCAAGGCCAATGCCCGGGTGCTGGCGGTGCCGACCGGTGATGAAGACTACCAGGCACGGCTGCGGCGCCTGGACAGCTGGTTGGGGATTGCCCTGGATGTACTCAACGCCGCCGCGTTCGTGGTGCCCGGCCTGAATGAGGTGATGCTGGCGGTCACTGGCGCGCAGTTGATGGGCAACCTGTTCCAGGGCGTCCATGCCTGGGAAGTGCATGAAACCGCCGAGGCGCTCGCCCAACTGGAGTCGCTGGCCCTCAACCTGGGGCTGTTCGCCGGCCTGGGCGCCGCGGCTGGCGCCTTGCAGCCATCGGCTTTTGTCGACAGCCTGCGTAGCGTCGAACTGGCCGACGGCCAGACGCGCCTGTGGAAAGCCGACCTGAGCGACTATGCCAGCAAGGTGCAGATCCCCGATAGCGTCCAGGTCAACGACCTGGGCCAGTACCTGCACGAGGGGCGCTACTACCTGCGCCTGCAGGAGCACTGGTACGAGCAGCGCCAAGCCGACAGCGGGCAGTGGCGCCTGGTGCACCCGGCCGACCCGGCGGCCTATGAACCTGTGCTCAGGCACAACGGCCAGGGTGCCTGGCAGTATCAGGGTGAGCAACCGCTGCACTGGCCACGCGGCCAGTTGCTCAGGCGCATCGGTGCACTGGCCGACGGCCTGGATGACGCACAGCTCGAGCAGGCGCTGCACATCAGTGGCGTCGAGGAACAGGCGCTGCGCAGTGTCCACGTTCACCAGTTGCCAATACCTGCGCTGCTGGCCGATACCCTGCAGCGCATGCAGTTCGAACGGCGCATCACCCGGCTGATCAGCGATGTGCGCGCCGGCCTGGCGCCGCAGTCCGGCATGACCTACCCGGTAGCCTTGCTGGTCGAGCTACCGAACTGGCCCGCCAACCGGGTGCTGGAGGTGTTCAAGGGGGCTGAGCTCTGGGGCGCTTCATCCACCTACGGCCTGGAGCGCTGGCCGCAAGGGCGCCCGATCAAGCTGCTGGCCCACGAGATCCGTCAAGGCCAATTGCCGGAGAAAGTCCTGGCGGCGCTCAGCGAGGACGAAATCATTCCGCTGCTGGGCAGCAGCGTGGCAACCGCTGATCGCCTGCAGGCCTTGCGCGAGGCCGTGGCCAAGCAAGTGCACAAACGCCGCGGCGCTATCTTCGACAGCTTGCGGCAAGGTACAGCAGGGCCGTCTTCAGCGGGGGTTGCGCTGCTGCTCAGGGACTTCCCCACGCTGCCCGATAGCATCGCCCGGGAGATCGAAAGCCAGGCCAGCCTGACTGAACATGCCCAGCTCAATCAGGCCGGGGCCCGCCTACCGTTGCGCCTGGCCGAAGAGGCGCGCCTGTATCAGCAACAAGTGCGCCTGAGCCGTGCCCTGGAAGGGCTGCAGTGGTCGGCCCCGCACAACCCGGACAGCCAGCGCCTGGCCCTGGGCCTGCTGGAATCGGTGCCGGGCTGGACGGGTGAGGTGCGTATCGAGCTGCGTGAGGAGGTCGCTAGCGGTCGCCTGCTGGCCCGTGTCGGCCGCGCCGATGGCGAGCTCAAGATCCTGGTCGCCAGCGCCGAGCGCTATCGTGCCTATGATGGCCTGGGTAACGAGTTGTTCAGTGGTGAGGATTACGCTGCCGCCATCCTCAGGGCCTTACCGGACGCCGAGCGCCGGGCATTGAGGATCGAAGTTTTTGATGTCGGGCAGTTGCGCATGAGGCTGCAGCAACTGGCGATCGACGATCGTGCCCGGGCCTCGCGCCTGCTCGGCCAGCAACCGCGTAAACCCTGGCACCGCGCACCGCTGCGCCTGGCAGACGGGCGCGGCGGTTATACCCTGGGCGGTGCCTCCAGTACCTTGCGGCCGGAAACCCACCGACGCCTGGGCGTGCTGTACCCGGAGTTGAACCGGGAGCAGATCACCCGCCTGGTCGCTGAGTTGCGCAAGAGTGGCCGCGACCTGGCCGAGCGTGTCGAGGGGCTGGAGATGGAGTACCGCCAGCTGCAGCTCAAGCTCGACTACTGGCAGCGGTCGGGTCCCGACAGCCCGACCCGGCGCCTGGCGGTTTCCCGGCTGAAACGGGCCTGGCAACGGGGAGGGGGCTCGGAAAGCCACAGGCTTGAACTCAAGGAACTGGATATCACCGGTTTGCCAACGCTTGACGTTCAGTTCCCGCACATCACCGAACTTAACCTGCGCGGCGTGGCCGGGCCTACTGGTGTGCATGGCGGTGAAATTCCGGCACATCTGTTCAGCAGCTTTCCGAAGTTGAAGGCCCTGGGCCTGGTGGGTAACCACTTACCGGAGATTCCGCTGTCGATCAGGCACTGTGGAGAACTGGAAGAACTGGCCCTGGGCCACAACAGGCTGCAGGTCACAGACACCATGTTCCAGCCGCTCCAGGCCCTGCCCAGGCTACAGATTCTGAGCCTGGCCAGCAATCAACTGGGGCAATTGCCCGATGCCGCAATCGACGCGCTGTCGGGGCTGCCTAAGTTGACGTATCTGGACCTGAGCAGCAACAGCCTGGTGCTTGAGGCCCGCCACCTGGAGCAGTTGGCCAACCTTCGCCTGGGCAATCTGAACCTGGCGGACAACCGGATTACCCTTGATGAAGCCGGGGCGGCGGTGTTTCAGCGCTTTATTTACCTGCGCAACCTGAACCTGAGCGTAAACCCGCTGATGCGTGCCCCCGACCTGGTTATCATGCCCTGGCTGCAAAACGTCGACCTGAGCTTCTGCCAGCTGCGCGAATGGCCAGGCGGGCTTACCGGGCTGATGAATCAACACCAGTTTCAACTGCGTTCGATCAACCTGGCCGACAACCAGATTGAACAGCTACCGCAACTGGCGCAAACCCGCTTCGGCCAGACCCTGCGCCACATAGGGCCGCGTGGTAATCTGGCGCTGCGCCTGACCAACAACCCGCTCAATGCCCAGGGCATCTTGCGCCTGCATGCGCTGGGCCTTACCCATGTGTTCTATGGTGACGCTGCGGTCAACCGGCTGTGGCTCGAAGGCGCCAGCGAGGCGCGACAGGGTTTGTGGCAGGACCTGTTCGACAGTGAGCGTAACCGCCCACTGTTCATTGCCCTGAGCACCCTGGAGCGCTCGCAAGCCGCGCAGATCGACGCCGCGCACCTGACCCGCCGGGTGTGGAACTTGCTCGAACTGGCAGCGCAGGATGAAGTGCTGCGCAACGAGCTCAATGACATTGCGGGCAGTTTTCCCGACACCTGCGGCGATGCCGGGGCCGATGTGTTTGCCGCGCTGGAGGTCGAGGTCATGGCCAACCGTCTTGCCGGGCAGGCGCTGGATGACCAGGGGCGCAGCGGTGAGTTGCTGGGGCTTTACCAGCGGCTGTATCGGCGCCATGAAGTGGAGCGAATTGCCGACCGCATCTCCAGTTTGCGCCAACTGCGCAAAAATGCGCTGGACAGCGGCGAGGCATTGCCAGCCCTGGATCCGCTGGACGACATCAGCGACGCCGACCTGGGGTTCACGGTCGACGACATTGAAGTTCGCCTGGCATTGCGCCGTACCCTGGCGACCCGCCTGGACTTTCCCGAGCCTTCGGCCGGAATGCTCTATCGCCAACTGGCCTATGTCAGCGATAGCCTGGCCAGCCGGGTCGAGCGAGAAGTGCGCAGCCTCGACAGTGCCGCCAACCGTCAGCAATGGATGCTCGAGCAGCCGGGCTGGGCAAGGTTTCTCAAGCAACGCTTCAAGCCGCAGTTCGATGCTTTGACCGATCACTGGTATCAGGGTGCGGAGTATGCCGAGCATTGCCTCGACCCGAGCAACCCAGCCGTACCGATGCTCGATGCCAGCCTGATCAGCTTCCTGCATGGGCAGGCCGCTGACGTGGCGTTCATCGAGGCCGGGATCAGCGCCCTCAGCCATGATGAAGCGGGTGCCTTGCGCCGGCAGGTGTTCAATGATCACCAGTACACGGTGTTCCTCAACGTGCTGGCCAGGGGGCAGGCAGCCGCCGAACGCGCACTGTTGTTGCAGCTCACGCGCCAGTCTGGTTGATGCACTACTTATCTAGCACCGTCGCGACTGACGGTGCTGGTCTCCTGACAGCCCCCACTGTCAGGAGTTTTCCCGATGACACCCGTAACGCAAACCTCGCCACTGATCTACCATCGCGCCTTGATCGGCGCGGCCATTCCCGCCTGGGTCAGCCATCTGGCGGCCAAGGATTTTCAGGCCCTGCTGCATAGCCAGCAATTGCCATCCTCGACCGAGCCGCAACTGCGGGCCGCGATCATGGCCTCGCAGTCAGCGCGTCAGGCGCTGGCTTTGCAGCTTGCCGGGCTCAAGGGCATCAGCGCGTTCTGTGCACCGTTGCTGGCCCGCACGTTGCGCGAGACCTACAGGCTCGACCTTGATGTACTGACGGCGCAACTGCACTACATTGGTTTTGAAAGCAGTGGCGGGCGCACCTATCCCAAGGGCGGCAGGCGCCCCAGCAGCCTGCTTGAAGCGGCCTTGCAGAATTTCAGCGCCAACGAAGACTTGGGGCCCTTCAGCTACCTGGTTGACGGGCAGAATCAATCACTGAACCTGACCTGCGCTCAGTTCGTCGCGCTGTGCCGCCAGCTCGACCTTGGCCAGCAGTACCAGGACCATCTGGCGCAGATGCTGGATAGCCCTGGCACGGACGCCAGCATGATGGAGGCGGCCCGGGCCGACTTTGTCGTGCAGGTGCATCGGGCACGCGGCAACGACGAAATCACCGGACAAGTTCTGAACCTGTTGCTGGCGCTGGCCAACGGTGCGCCGGGTACCGTGCCCAAGCTCGACGGCAAACCGGTGGTTTGTCGTCAGGTCAGCGTGCTGGGCAGCGTACTGCAGGGCGTGCTGTTGATCGGGCCGGATCCGGAGACGAGCAACGTTACCGAGCGCTGTGTGGCCTGGATCGTCGGTGCACCGTTGTATCCGGTCAAGGAGTACTCATCGACCAGCGCCTTTGCCCACGACCTGGCCATCAGCCTGCAAAGCGACGGTTATCGCCAGGCGATCCTCAGCTGTGTCCCCCAGGCGGAACGCTCGGCATTCGTCCGCGCCCTGGACGCAGCACTGTACCTCGAGCGCTACCGGGGCGAAGAAAAGATCCGCCAGCCGATCCTTAATCCGCGCCTGCAGGTGCAGGAACATGCGCTCGGCGGCGAACTCTGGAGCCGCTTGCAGCGCCTGCAAGTGCGCAGGCTGAAGGCCAATGCCCGGGTGCTGGCGGTACCTAACGCCGATGAAGATCGCGCCGCGCGCCTGGCGCGCCTGGCGTATTGGCTGGACATCGGCCTGAACGTGCTCAATGCCGCGGCCTTTGTCATCCCGGCGCTCAACCCGCTGATGCTGGCGGTTACCGGCGCGCAACTGATGGGCAATGTGTTCCATGGGGTAGAAGCCTGGGAGGCCGGCGAAACAGCTGAAGCCCTGGCCCAGGTCGAGTCGCTGGCAGTCAACCTGGGGTTGATCGCTGCGCTGGGAGCAGCCGGCAGCGCTGTCGAGTCGTCGCGGTTTGTCGATGCTCTTGAGCGTATCGAATTGCCCAATGGCCAGGTGCGTCTGTGGAAGCCCGATTTGAGCGGCTATGAAAGCCCGGTGCAACTACCCGAGCGCCTGGCACCCAATGACCTGGGGCAATACGCGCTGAACGAGCGGCTGTACATTCGCCTGGACGGCAAGCTCTATGAGCAGCGCTACGATGCCGATGGCCAGCAATGGCGCATCCGCCACCCGCGCCAGGGCGATGCCTTCCAGCCGGTGCTCAAGCAATATGGCGACGGCGCCTGGCAGTTCCAGGGTGAACAACCGTTGCACTGGGAACGCAGCCAACTGCTGCGGCGCATCGGCGTTCTGGCCGAGGGGCTGGACGATGCCACCCTGGCACAGGCTGCCGATATCAGCGGTATCGACGACGATATGCTGCGGCATATGCATGTCGAGCAGGGGCCGCTTGCACCGCTGCTGGCCGATACCTTGCAGCGCCTGCAACTGGACCGGCGCATCGCCCGGATGGTCGCCGATATTCGCAGTGGTGCGGCGCTGGAGCCGGGCATGACCTACCCGGTGGCGTTGCTGGTCGAGCTGCCCAACTGGCCAGCCAACCGCGTACTGCAAGTGTTCAACGGGCCGGAGCCTTGGGGGCAATCGCAGACCTACGGCCTGGAACGCTGGCCGCAGGGCCATGCAATCAAGGTCCTGGCCGGTGATGTACGCAGCGGCAGGCTGGCCGAAGTGCTGTTGCAGGCCTTGAGCGAGGTGCAAGGCAGCGAGCTGCTGGGCCAGCACCTGCCGCAACCTGCGCGTGTGCCGGCCTTGCGCGAGCACATGGCCGAGCTGGCGGAACGCAGGCGTAGCGCGGTGTTCGACAGCCTGTATGCCAGTGTCGAAGGTTCGTCCGATCCGGGGGCCAAGACCCTGCAGCGCGACTTTGCGCTGCTGCCTGATTCACTGGCGCAAGAGATCGCCCGGCATGCCACTGCCCAGGAGCGTGCGCAATTGATCGGCGAGCAGGCGCGGGTGCCTCGGCGCCTGGCAGAAGAAGCCCGGGCCTATCAGCGCCAGCTGCGCCTGAGTCGTGCACTGGAAGGGCTGGTGTTCCCAGCGCACCTGGCGCTGGACAGCGAGCGCTTGGGGCTGCAATTGCTGGCAGATTTGCCGGGTTGGAACGCCGATGTTCGCCTTGAGTTGCACGAGCAAACGCTGGGCAGCGAAGTGCTGGCCAGCGTCGGTGACACCGGGGCAGAGCTCAGGTCGTTGCTCAAGTACGACGGTGGCTACCGCGTCTTCGATACCCGGGGCAATGAGCTGGGCGTCAGCGATGATTTTTTTGCTGCGCTGTTGCGTGCGCTGCCAGACACCGTGCGAAGGTCGCTTGACGTGGAAATCTACGAGTCCGCGCAACTGCGCCAGCGCCTTGCCCGGCAAGCCCTGAGCGATCGCGCACACAGTTCCACCCTGATCGGCCAGCAACCTTCGCGTCCCTGGCTGCAGTCGCCGCTTAAACTGGCCGACGGGCGTCGCGGCTATCCGTTGGGTGGGGCAGTGGGGACGTTGCGCTCTACCGAGTATCGTCGCTTGAGCGCGCTGTACCCTGAGCTTCGCGAAAGCGAAATCACCGAGATCAAGCATCGGCTGAGAGTCGAGAGTGAAGACCTCGCCGCTGCCATCCAGCGCCTGGAGGATGAGTATCGCCAGCTCGGGCAAAGCCTCGATAGCTGGGTGGCGCAAGGCCCCAGCGCCCGCGAGCGGGTGGACCGTGAGAGGCTGCGTGACCGGCTCAAGGCCGCCTGGCGCCGCGTGGGGGGCGACCTCAAGCACGAGCTGGACCTGTCCTCCTGGGTGCCGGGCGCTTTGCCTGCCATTGAAGCGCGTTTTAGCCATGTCAACCGACTGTTTCTGCATCGGATGGAACTGACGGCAGTGCCGGAGCATTTCCTCTCGGCGTTTCCTGAACTCAGAGATCTGGGGCTGGACCATAACCGCTTGACTGAAATTCCCGCTGCACTCGGCACCAGGACCAAACTCAGCTCGCTCGGCCTTGAGAATAATCAGGTCAGCGTCAATGCCCGCATGTTCGACTCGCTGCAACCGTTGCGGGCCTTGCAGGTGCTCAGCCTCACCGGCAACCAGATGGCCACGCTGCCCATAGAAGCCATTGGCACGCTGGGCAAGCTCCCCAGCCTGACCACCCTGGGCCTGCGTGCCACTGGCGTGACGCTTGACGCCGAGCAACTGCAGGCCCTGGCGGCAATCCCGTTGCAACATCTGGACCTTGCCCGTAACAACATCCGGCTGGACGCGGCCGGAGCCGAAGCCTTTGCAGGCTTGGTGCGGGTGCGCAAACTCAACCTGGCCGACAACCCTCTGGGCCGAGCTCCGCGGCTGGGTACCCTGAGGGCATTGGAGCACCTGGGCCTGCGTGGCTGCCAACTTGAAGACTGGCCCGAGGGGCTTGTGGAATTGATGCAGCCGCGGGGGTATCGGTTGCGCACGGTCGACCTGAGCAGCAACGAGCTGACCCAGCTCCCCGACCTGGCAACCACGGCCTTCGGCGCCGACCTGCGCGCCGACGGCCAGCGCAGTCGCTGGATCCTGTTGAACCAGAATCCGCTCAGTGAAGCCGCTGCTGCTCACTTGCGCGGCCTGGGCATGCCGTTCAGTCGTCGCGCCAGCGGCCTGGCAGCCGGCTGGCTGCGCGAGGCCAGCGTCGATCAGCAACAACTGTGGGACACCTTGTTCCCGGATGACGACACGCATCGTCCGCTGTTGCTGGTGCTTGACCGGGCGTTGGAGTCCAGCGAGGGCAGGTTCGATTTCGCCAATATATCCGCCAGGGTTTGGAAGCTATTGCGAGCGGCGGCACGTTCCGATCAGCTGTTCAGTGATCTGCAGGCGGTGGCCGAAGCCTATCCGCCAACCTGCGGTGACGCCGGGGCTGACGGCTTCAGTGCCCTGGAGATCGAGTTCCTCGCCTATCGTCGGAGCCAGGAGGCGCTCGATCCGCTGCAGCGCACTGCGGCCGTGGTCGGGTTGTACAAGCAGCTCTACCGCCGCGACCTGGTCAATTCCCTGGCCCAGCGTATTGGCCTGGCGCGTGACCTGCGCCGCAATGGCATTCGTGCCGGTACTCGGCCACTTCCTGCCTTCGATCCGCTGGATAACATTACCGACCTGGATCTGGAGCATGAATCCGATCCGGTGGAGATCCGCCTGAGGTTGCGTCAGCAACTGGCCGACAAGCTCGACTTCCCCGAGCCGTCCAGCGGCATGCTGTTTGCGCACAGGGCGGATGTCGATGAGCGCATCATCAAGAACGTCGCGCGTGAAGTCCGACGCCTGAGCAGTCAGCTGGAACCAAGGCGGGAGTGGATGGCGCTGCAGCAGGGCTGGAAACGTTACTTGCGCAACCTGCACGGGCAACGCTTCGAGGCGTTCGAGCAAAAATGGCGAGATGCAGCGAAGTACCTGTTGAGCTGCCTGGACGACTGGCACGAGTTCGACGGGCCGCTGGCGCCCGAGGTGCGCAGTGCCGTGCAGCAGATCCTGCCTGACGCCCCGGTGGACGGGCAGGGGCAACTGCAACGGTTGCCGCTTTCGGAAGGGCGTTACTTCATGGCTGAACGCCAGTTGAAAGAAGTCAGCAGCGCCGCCGAGCACGGGCTGATCCTTGAGCTGACGCGCAGCAGCGAAGTGTAAGGTTGTAGAACGGCCTTGCCTCCCGCTGGCGCATTTTCAGCGGGAGGCAAGCGCGTTTGCAGGTGCCCCGTCCTGGGCGTGAAGCGCCCGAAACCCTTCGGCTTCCTCCACCAGCCAGTCGTGCACTGCCCGTGCCCCCGGGTGCGCCAGGCCGCCTGGCGGGTAAAGCAGCACATAGCGCTTGTGGTTGGCGATCGGCAGGCCGAACGGCACGATCAACGTACCGCGTTCCAGCTCGTCGTTGAGCAGGGTACGGCGGGCGATCGCCACGCCGATGCCGGCAATCGCCGCCTCGATGGTCAGGTGGTTGCGGTTGAACGTGTGCCCACGGCGCACATCCAGGCCGCTGGCACCAATCCCTTCCAGGTAGAACTCCCACTCGGCGTATTCCGAGCTGCCGCGCCAGGCGGTGATGTCGTGCAGCAACGGGTAGTGCGCGAGGTCCGCCGGGCCATGCAGCGGGGGGCGGCCGCGCAGCAACGCCGGGGCGCAGACCGGGAAGATCTGCTCATCGAGCAGGGGCGTTGAATGCATGCCCGGGTAACTGCCGTCGTTGAGGTCGATGGCCAGGTCGAAGTCGCCTTCGTGCAGAGCCTGGCTGCTGTCTTCGGCCACCAGGCGCAGCTGGATATCCGGGTAGCGTTGCTGCAGGCGCGGCAGGCGCGGGGTCAGCCATTTGGCCAAAAACGAAGGAATCGAGCGCAGGCGCAGGGTGCCGCGGATTTCGCCAGCGTCCAGGCGGCGCAGCTCGGCATCGATGCTGCCATAGGCTTCGCTGACGGTTTGCGCCAGGCGCTGGCCTTCGGCGGTCAGCTCCACGCCGCGGGCGCGGCGCAGGAACAGGCGAAAGCCCAGGCGCTCTTCCAGCTGGCGGATCTGCTGGCTGACCGCGCCCGGGGTGATGTGCAGTTCTTCGGCGCAGCGGGTGAACGACAGATGCCGCGCCGCACAGGCAAACACATGCAGCCAGACGTACATCTGGCCATTCATTTGTCGCTTCATTGTTTAGTTCTGCTAAAGGCTTGCTTAGAAAGTTTCGTTGGTCAACACGGCAGTGACCGGGCAGTATCGCGCAACTTCGCGACATCCATCAATTTTTTAACAGTGCCGTTGCGTGACATGGATTGTTGCCTCGGTCAGGCATTAGCATGGCTATCAGTGTTTTCGACCTTTTCAAGATTGGCATCGGGCCCTCCAGTTCCCATACCGTAGGCCCCATGCGTGCGGCGGCAACCTTTGCCCAGGCCCTGCGTGAGCAAGGTGTGCTGGCGCAGGTGAGCCGGGTCGAGGTGCGCCTGTACGGTTCGTTGTCGGCCACCGGTGTTGGCCACGCCACCGACCGCGCCTGCCTGCTCGGGCTGATGGGCGAATGGCCGGACCAGATCGACCCGCAGAGCATCGAGCCACTGATCGCCCAGTTGCAGCAGAGCCAGGTGCTGATGCTCGACGGCAGCCGGGCGATCCCGTTCGACTGCGCAACCGATTTACTGCTGCTCGATGAAAGCCTGCCGTATCACCCCAACGCCATGACCCTGGAAGCCAGCAGTGCAACGGGTTCGTTGCTGCAGCAAACCTATTATTCGGTTGGTGGCGGTTTTATCGTCGAGGCGGCGCAAGTGGGCGAGGCGGGCAACGGCGCCGAGCAGGTGCAATTGCCCTATGACTTCGGCAGCGCCGCCGAGCTGCTGGCGCTGTGCAAGCAGCACCAGTTGCGGGTCAGCCAGGTGATGATGGCCAACGAACTGGCCTGGCGCGAGGAAGCCGAGGTGCGCAGCGGCCTGCTCAAATTGTGGGCGGCCATGCGCGAGTGCGTCGACAACGGCCTGCGCAACGAGGGTATCCTGCCGGGCGGGCTCAAGGTCAAGCGCCGCGCCGCCAAGCTGCACCGCAGCCTGCAGGAACTGGGCAAGCCCAACGTCATTGGCTCGACCCTGAGCGCCATGGAATGGGTCAACCTGTTCGCCCTGGCGGTCAACGAAGAGAACGCTGCCGGCGGGCGCATGGTCACCGCGCCGACCAATGGCGCAGCCGGCATCATCCCGGCAGTGCTGCATTACTACATGAAATTCAACCCCGATGCCTGCGACAACGACGTGGTCGACTTCCTGCTCAGCGCTGCCGCCGTGGGCATCCTGTGCAAGAAGAACGCCTCGATCTCCGGCGCGGAAGTGGGGTGCCAGGGGGAGGTGGGTTCGGCCTGCGCCATGGCCGCTGCGGGCCTGGCCGACGTGCTCGGGGCCACGCCGATGCAAGTGGAAAACGCCGCTGAAATCGCCCTGGAGCACAACCTCGGGCTGACCTGTGACCCGGTTGGCGGCCTGGTCCAGGTGCCGTGCATCGAGCGCAACGCGATTGCCGCGGTCAAGGCCATCAACGCCGTGCAGATGGCCTTGCGTGGTGATGGCGAGCACTTTATTTCCCTCGACCGGGTGATCCGCACCATGCGCGATACCGGTGCCGACATGCATGCCAACTACAAGGAGACTTCGCGCGGCGGCCTGGCGGTCGCGTTCGTCGAGTGTTGATCGTTTAAAAAGCAAGGCTTCGCTGGCAAGCCAGCTCCCACAGGGATTGCACCATTCCTGTGGGAGCCGGTCTTGCCGGCGATGGGCTGCACAGCAGCCCCAGGTTTTACCCAGCAACAAAGCAGTTCGTTCATACGCAACAAAAACAACTACAAGGCAATATCGATGACTGATGTAAATAGCACCACGACCGTTCGTGTGGAATCGGCTGCGCCTGCGCAAAGCCGTGCCTGGAGCCGTTACGACACCACCTGGGTTCTGGGCCTGTATGGCACCGCCATCGGCGCCGGCACCCTGTTCCTGCCGATCAACGCCGGGGTAGGGGGCTTCTGGCCGCTGCTGGTCCTGGCAGTATTGGCCTTCCCCATGACCTTCTACGCCCACCGCGGCCTGACCCGCTTCGTGCTATCGGGCAAGCGCGGCGCCAGTGAAGACATCACCGAAGTGGTCGAAGAACACTTCGGCGTCGGCGCCGGCAAGCTGATCACTCTGCTGTACTTCCTCGCCATCTTCCCGATCCTGCTGGTGTACAGCGTCGCCCTGACCAACACCCTGGGCAACTTCATGGAGCACCAGCTGCACATGACCCCGCCGCCGCGGGCGCTGCTGGCCCTGTTGCTGATCTGCGGGCTGATGATCGTGGTGCGCAGCGGCCAGGGCATCATCGTCAAGGTCATGAGCCTGCTGGTCTACCCGTTCGTGGCCGCGCTGTTGCTGCTGGCCGTGAGCCTGATCCCCAACTGGAACGGCGCCTTCTTCGCCCAGGCCAGCGAAGGCATGCCCCTGGACCTGTTCTTCAAGACCTTGTGGCTGGCCATCCCGGTGATGGTGTTCTCGTTCAACCATTCGCCGATCATCTCCGCCTTTGCCGTTGACCAGAAGCACCGCTATGGCGAGCAGGCCGATGCCAAGAGCGGCAAGATCCTCGCCAGCGCCCATGTGATGATGGTGCTGACGGTGATGTTTTTCTGCTTCAGCTGCGTGCTGGCCCTGAGCCCGGCCGACCTCGCTGCCGCCAAGCAACAGAACATCTCGATCCTGTCGTACCTGGCCAACCACTTCCAGACCCCGGTGATCGCCTTCGTCGCGCCGCTGATTGCCCTGGTGGCAATCACCAAGTCGTTCCTCGGTCACTACATCGGTGCCAGCGAAGGCTTCCAGGGCATGATCGTGAAAACCCTGCGCAGCCGTGGCAAACAAGTGTCGGCCAAGCGCCTGGAACAGATGACCGCGCTGTTCATGGTGGTTACCTGCTGGGCCGTGGCGACCCTGAACCCGAGCATCCTCGGCATGATCGAGAACCTCGGCGGGCCGATCATTGCCTGCCTGCTGTTCCTGATGCCGATGTACGCCATCCACAAAGTGCCGTCGCTGCGCAAATACTCGGGCAAGGCCTCGAACGTGTTTGTGGTGCTGATTGGATTGATTACCTTGTCGGCGATTCTGTATTCGTTCTTTGCCTGAGTGAACGGCTGCACACCGCTTGATGCTGTGTGCAGCCGACTGCCTAGAACGGGGCGGTGCCGGGGAAGGGCTGATGCGGGCCGTTGCCCAGAAAGTGAACGGCGTGTTCCTCAGGCAGGCCGGCAATCGGCGGCGGATGGGCAGACAGGTTTGCAGCGAATATCGCTTGCAGCTTTTGCGGGTCCAGGAGGACCAGGGCGACTGCCGCCCGACAGGTTGACCAGAACCCGGTTGTGCCGATGAACTGGCGCAGTTGTTGGGTCATGGCATCAACCACCTCGGGCGTTCCGGCTTCCTTCAAGTCTCGAGCAGCCTGGATCGCATGGTGCCAAGCCTCGGTGCGCTGCTCCATCCGCCGATCAAGTAATGACTGGTAATCCTGCCAAGGGACCACCAGTCTGTCCTCGTCCAGATACGCGGTATTGAGCGCGAAATAGCGAATCGTTGCCTGGGCCCGGTAGTCGGTCGCAGAAACCACCACCTGATGGACATCATCGTGTTGAATCAATTTCTGTTCTTGGTCGACCAGATCCCTTTGCAAGGGTGTCAGCAAATACCGCAGTGACGGACCTTCCCGCTGAAAGACAGCTGCATCGGTTGGCAGCATCAGCAAGTGCAGGTCCAGTGGGCTGGCCTGTAGTTGAGCCTCGTGGCAGTTGTGGTCGAGCAGGTAAAGGTGTTCCCAGTCCTCACCGGTGCAGTGGTCACCTTCCTGGCTCTGGCCCGTTTTCGCATTCCAGACCCAGAGGTTATCCAGCAAAGGACGCTCACAGAACGAACAGAAGTTACCGAACGCGCTCACCAGCAACCTGGCAGCGGGAGCCTGTTGCAATTGCGTTGGCAGCGCAGGGCGTACAAGCGGTCGCATGGCGCACCTCGTTCAGGGAAGCGTGTGAGTATTAGTCTGGGGGTAGTACAGCGAGTTGTTGGTCTCCTGGATAACGCGTTTGGCGTAGTAGGTGCCATAGGTTGCGTCGTATGCCTGCATTACCGTCAACCATACCGCATAGAAGCCGGAGCTGGCCGCGCGGCGTGGTGTGCTCCTCCAGAGCCAGTTCAGGTCCGGTGTGCTGTTGGCGGTACTCAATAATCGACATTCCTCCAACGCATCGAACCAGGCCCGCGTGCGATTCATCTGGCGTCGGTCGTAGATGCTGGAGGAGTCATCGTTCAATCCAATCAGGTCGATGGTATCGGCGGCCACGGTGTCATGCACGGCGCAATCCACAACGACGGTAACCGGAACGTCGTTAAGCAGTGTGTGGTTGACTTCAATAGTGGCCAGTACCTGATGCTGTATCACATCGTAGGCCGTGAGCTGGTTGTTGGCATTCACCGATGCCGCCGGGTCAAGCTCGATCCATCTGTTGCTGTCGTGATAGTGCAGCTTGAGCGGCAACCGTCGATAGCAGTCTGGCGCCAGGTCGGGCCAAATGTAGCTGTGGTACCTGATGGTATTGCGCAACTCCGTCTCATTCGGAGTTTGGATGCCTGACGACTGGATCGCTGTTATGCGGTCTGGCGTGTTGCCTTTGCTGGTATTGCAGGGGCCGCAAGCAGGCAGAAAATTTTCCCAGGTTGTGGCGTACGTTGGGTAGGGTGCTTTTGGCACTGCATGCTCCACTTCCACCAACCCGGGCAGGGCCGTACCGCAGTAGGCGCAGAAAGCACCCAACTCCTGGGTCAAGGGAAGGGCGGCGGTTTTGTAGAGACTGCTGACTCGCTGTTTGAGGCCTGTTACCAGGACATCCTGTTCCACGGCTGAAACACCGCGAATGGGTAAGCCTTTGGCGCGATCCAGGAGCAGGTCCAGCACACGATCCAGGCTAATCGTGTAGGTGGGTTGCGTGGCGACACGGTCAATTTTCTGCAGCAGCGCCGCAACAGCACCGCTGAAGCTCTGTGCCGCGGAGGGGGCGTAGATTGGATTGGCGAGGCTTTTTTTGACCGGGCGCATGGCGCAGTCCTCATATGGCAGACTGACATCAATTGAGTATAGTGCTACTTGAGCAACACCCGGCGCTTGGTCAGCTCACCATCCTCGCCACTGGGCCAGTGCAGTTCCACCAGCACTTCGGTCTGTTTGCCGTCCAGTGACGGGCGCACGCTGAGCAGGGCGAAGTTCTTTGAACCGGCCATGGCGTACCAGCGCTCGCAGACCATGTTGGCAATGCCCGGCATCTCGCCACCGCCGCTGATGGCCATCTTCAGCATGTCCGGCGCCGGTAGGCGCGAGATGGCGCTGGAGGTGACCTGGAACACCTTGGCCGCCGGGTATTGCTTGTGCAACAGGCGAAACACCGCCGCGCAGTGCACGTCGCCACTGAGAAACACCACCGGCTTGGCACTCTTGCCCAGCGCCGCATAGACCTGATCGAGCAGTACCTTGCGTTCGGCGCGGTTGGTCTTGTGGTCCCACTCATCCATGCAATCGTCCTTGAGCGAGCCGAAATCGGCGCCGTTGGTGACCGCGTTCTTCCAGTGCATCACCGGCACCGGCGAGACAATGAACACCGCCTTGGCGCTCTGCACCACGGCACTGTTCAACCAGTCCTTGAAGCGCTTCATTTGCGCGCTGCCGAGGATCTTGTGCGGGTCGTTGGCCTCGATATCGTGATGGCCGCGCATGTCCAGCACATAGAAGGCCGAGCCGCCTTGCTCGAAGGCGTAGTCCCAGTGGCAGTCGTCGGGCTTGTCGAGGTTGATCGAGGTCACCGGGTTGTGGCTGTGCTCGTATTCGTAATAGGCGCGGCAGGCGGCGCGCCACATGAGATCGACGAGCATCTGGTTGGTGGGGCCGTTGCTGGTGCTTTCAAACAGCAGCGAGATGCGTTTTTGCCGCTCCTTGTTGGTCAGCGAGCCCCAACCGTCCATGATCTCGTGATCGTCCCAGATCATGTACTGCGGGAACTGCTCGTACACCTCGCGCAGGGTCGGGATGTTCCAGTACACCCGGTAATACCAGCGGTAGATGTTCAGCAGGTACTGCTCGATGCCGGGTTTGTCGTAGCTGTTGCCTTTCTTGTAGTGGGCCAGCAGGGCCTGCTTGTTTTCTTTCAGCCATTCCCAGATATCCAGGAAGCCGTTTTTCTTGTTGGTGTCGACGTACATCTGGTCGCCACCGCCGATGACGAACTGCGCGCGCTGGTCGATCAGTTGCTGGTGCAGCAGCGGCCAGGCGCCGGCACTGCCGTCGGCGCTGATCGGGTCGTGGCAGCTGTAGAAACCAAAGGTCAGGGTTTCGGGATTGATCGCCGGGGTGATGAAATTTTTCGGCGAGTCGGCGCCGATTTCGGTGCGCCGACGAATGATCAGGTGGTCGGTTTCGCTGCTGATCAGCGCGTAGTAATAGGTGCTTTGCGCCTTCAGGCCAGTCACTGCAAAGACACCGGTGAGGTCGCTGTCGAAGCTGAATTTTTGCGCCTGGACGAACACCGGCTTGATCTTGTGTTTTTTCAGGAAATCGGCCACGGGCAGCTCATCCAGGCGCTGCAGGTCGCCGCTCAACGGCGTGGTGGTGACCACCAGCACCCACTCGCCGGGCATGTACACGCGAAACCACAAGCGAACGCTGGTTGGCGTGATCGCACCGATGATCGCGGCGCTGGCCAGCTTGGCGTACTTGCTTTCGTTGGAGGTGGGGTCCAGGAGCTGGGACATGGTCGATTTCCTTATCAGGTCAAGTTGTTGTTCCGGCAAGTAAAGCGGATTGGCCTGGTTCTGCCATTGTGCGTCGTTCTGCGCGCAGGACGCTGTAGTTCAACCGCGCGACTGGCGGCGGCGGGTCTTGGGCGCTAGGGTAGGCGGGTGTACCCATCTCCGATTAAGGAAGCTCATGAGCGCATCAACCGTTTACGCCGACCTTGGCGATGTCCCGTATCAGGTAAGCCTGGCTGCCGGTGCCCAGCAGTGGCTGGCTGATGAGGGCCGCGAGCTGGGCGGCCACGACAGCGGTCCCAATCCGCATCAATTGCTGCTGTCGGCCCTTGGCGCCTGCACCGCAATCACCTTGTCGATGTATGCAAAACGCAAGGAGTGGCCGCTGCACCATGTGCATGTGCAGCTGGACATCGTCAGTGAGGTGAAAAGCCCTGAAGTGCGCACCGAGATCAAGCGTGTGATCGAACTGCACGGTGATCTCGATGCGGCCCAGCGCGAGCGCCTGCTGGGCGTGGCCAATGCCTGTCCGGTGCACAAGCTGCTCAGCGGCAGCATCGTCATCGACAGTGAACTGAGCGACTAGCGCGATTCGCTCTTGAGCTTGGCGAAGCTTTTGCGCAGGTCGCTGGCCCAGCCGTCCAGCACTGGCTTGACGTTCTCCAGGGCCAGCTTGGAGGTGTTGTTTTCCAAGGCCTCGCCGGTGCCTTTGCGTACCACCTGAGCGATCACCTTGTTGTTGCCACCGTCGAGGAAGGCCGCCTCGGTGGCGATGTCCACTTCCTGGTCGCGGCCACCGGCGGCAGTGTTGACGGCGGCGGCCACCAGGGCGATGGGGATCACTTCGTAGGGCTTGAGGCCTTCGGTCTTGGTCGACACGGCGGTGATCGCCGGGCGCACCACCAGCACACCCGGGCCCGGACCCTGGGCCAAGGGCAGCTCGGCACCCAGTTCACGCTTGAGCGCGGTGTTGTAGTACTGGGTGATCTGCCCCAGGGTCTGCGGCGATATCGCCGCAGTGGGCTGGGGCTTGGGGTAGAACTGGCTGGGCTCGATATACACCTTGGTGAAGCGCGCGGCTTTCACCTGCGGGTCGATCCAGCGCATCACCGGCTGGCCGGAGATGCTTTCGGCGGGCTTGAGGCGGCTATAGTCCTTGAGAAACCCGGAATACTGGCTGGGGTCGACCCGGGAGCTGGCGCAACCGGCCAATACGATAAGGGCGGAGCAGAGCAGGGTGGAGCGCAAGGTGGGTTTCATCGACTTTCGTATCCTTGGCAATGACCGCACGGGGCAGGGGATTGATCGCCTGAACAACGCTAGCAGCTCTTGGCCAGGTCGCCAGCGATCAAGCGCAAAGCGCTCGTAAAGGATAGGTCTATGCAATACTTGTCGGTCCTTACCCGCCTCAGGACCCCGCAATGGACTTGCCCCGCCGCCTGCGCAGCAAACAGCTGAAACTCCACGCCCCGGAACTGACCTTTGCCGCGCAACTGCAGGCTGTGCTCAACGCCAACTACGGCTTCCACCGTGAATTTCTGCCCTGGGCCCGCGACGACTGGACCCTGGAACAAGCGCGACAAAGCCTGCTTCAGGCCCGGCAGAACTGGGCAGCGCCCCAGGGCGAAAAACGCTATTACCTGTTCCTGGCCAGCGGCGAACTGATCGGCTGCCTGGGCGTGCGGCCGGATGCTCAGGGCAAGGTCGGCTTGGGCTACTGGATCGCCGAGGGCCATGCCCGGCAGGGCTTGATGACCGAGGCGCTGGAAACGCTGTTGCCGGTGCTGGAAGGTTCGCTGCTGTGGCTGACCACGTCGCCGGCGAATGTGGCCTGTCAGCGGCTGGCGGAAGGGCTGGGGTTCAGGCGGGTGGCTGCGGCGGGTGGGGCGAATGCGCGGTTGCGGTATGAGTTGAGGTGCTGATTCAAAGTCGGCGTTGCCTGGATTACGAGCGCTTCGCGCTCGATCGCTGGCAAGGCCAGCTCCCACAAGTTCAGCGTCACGCCGGCCACTGTGGGAGCTGGCTTGCCAGCGATGAGGCCGGCACAGCGCTAGCCACCCATTCGTTGCTCGATGGAATTGAGTTGAGGGTGCTGAAAGACTGACTCGGTATCGCCTGGATTTTCGAGCGCTTCGCACTCGATCGCTGGCAAGCCAGCTCCCACAAGGTCAGCATGTGGGAGCCGGACTTGCCGGCGATGGGCTGCAAGGCAGCCCCGCAATCGTCAATCCTTGACCAACGCCCGCAACGCCGCTTTCGCCTCGGGCGTGTGCAGACGCTCGATAAACAGCAAGCCTTCACGTTGAACAGTGACCTCCAGCTCCTGCCGATGAGCATCCTTGAGCAAGCGCTTGCTGATCCGCAGTGCATCCTGGGGCAAGGCCTGCAGGCGCTCGGCCAGTTTGCGCGCCGCTGCCAGGCACTGCTCACCATCCTCATGCAGTTCATTGGCCAGGCCCCATTCAACGGCCTGTTCGCCCGTGAGCAGTTCATTGCATAGCAACAACCGCGCCGCACGCGCATGGCCGAGCAGCCGCGGTAGCAACAGGCTGGAACCAAACTCCGGGCACAAGCCCAGTGGCACGAACGGCATGCGCAGCTTGGCCGAACGACTCACCAGCACCTGGTCGCAGTGCAGCAGCAGGGTGGTGCCGATGCCGATGGCCGGCCCCGCCACCGCCGCAATCAATGGCTTGTCCAGGGCCATGACCAGCCGCATCAGGCGGAACACCGGGCTGTCCATGTCGCTGGGCGGGTTGTCGAGAAAGTCCTTCAGGTCGTTGCCGGCGCAAAAGCACTGCGGGCCACCGGTCAGCAGGATCACCTCGACTTCAGCGTCCTCAGTCGCTGCCAGCAACTGATCGCCCAGTTGCGTATACATCGCGGTGTTCAGCGCATTGAGCTTGTCTGGGCGGTTGAAGGTCAGGGTCAGCAGGCCCTGGTGCAGGTCCCGTGTGATCAACTCGTTCATGGCTTGCCTTTGTTGTTGTAGGTATCAGAACGTCGGCGGGGTGATCACCCAGATCACCACCGCATCCACCTCGCCAGGGTTGCCGTAACGGTGCGGCTCCTGGCTGGAAAAACTGAAGCTGTCGCCTTCGCTCAGCTGAAAATGCCGCTCGCCGACCCACAGCTCGAAACTGCCGGAAAGCAGGTAGCCGGCTTCTTCGCCGTCGTGGCTGTAGCTTTGCTGGCTGTAGGTGCCCGGCGGGAAGCGCGAGTGCAGAATCTCCAGCTGGCGGTTGGGTTGCGGGGTGAGCAACTGGTCGACGATGCCGTCTTCGTAATGCACGCTCAGGCGGCTGTTCTTGCGCACCACGTAGCCGTTGTCTTCCGGGGCGGTGCTGGCTTCGCTGGCGAAGAACCACTGGATGGTCACGCCGAGGCTGCGGGCAATATTGAACAGCGCCGGGATCGACGGGTAGGAAAGGTTGCGCTCCAGCTGGCTGATGTAGCCGGCAGTCAGCTCGCTTTGCTCGGCAAGCTCGGCCAGGGTCATGCCGCGGCGCTTACGCAGGCCGCGGATGCGGGTGCCGAGAAAATGCGGGGCGCTGGTGCCTTCCTGGCTGGCGGCGGGCGGCGTCTTGCTGCTGTTGCTCATGGCGTGCTCCGAACCGCACTGTCAAAGCCCCGGAGTATAAACAGGCTTACAGGCTCCAGGCGACCTTCAAACCGTCGTAGACGGCTTCTTCCACCGTGCGCGGGGCCAGGCAGTCGCCAATGCGTTTCACCTCGACCAGGCCGTGCAGCTCGGCGGCGAGGCTATCGACCGGCTGATGGCCCTGGCACAGCACCAGGGTGTCGATGTCTTCGAAGATCATCGGTTCGCCGCTGGCGGTGTGTTGCAGGTACACGGTGTTGTCGTCACAGCCGTACAGGCGTGCATAGGGGGTGATCGGGATGCCCAGCTTGTGCAGCTCGCCGGCCATCTGGTCGCGTACGTACAGTGGCAGGCTTTCGCCGCAGTGGGTGCCGTTGACCGCCAGTTGCACCTGGTGGCCTTCACGCACCAGGCGCTCGGCGATGCCCGGGCCGATCCAGTCGCAGCGCCAGTCGACCACCAGCACCGAGCGCCCGGGCTTGGCCTCGCCGCGCAGGATTTGCCAAGCGTCGACCACCTGCAGTTCGCCGCCGCGCTCGAAGGCCGGCCAGTAAGGTTCGGCGCCGGTGGCGACGATCACCAGGTCGGGCTGCTCGCGCTCGACCAGGGCGCGATCCACGCGCGTGTTGCGCACCACCTTGACCCCGGCCAGGTGCATCTCCCGTTGCAGGTTGGTGCTGGCACCGCCGAACTCGGCCCGGCGCGGCAGCAGTTGCGCGAGCAACACCTGGCCGCCGAGCTGGGCGCTGGCTTCATACAAAGTGACGTCATGGCCACGCGCTGCGGCCACCGCCGCGGCTTTCATGCCGGCCGGGCCGCCACCGGCGATCATCACCCGCTTGCGTGTAGTCGCTGCCTGCAGGGTGCCGAACTGCTGCTCGCGCCCGGTTTCCGGATGCTGGATGCACGAGATTGGCAGGCCCTTGTGAAAATGTCCGATGCACGCCTGGTTGCAGGCGATGCAGGCGCGCACGTCTTCGGCGCGATCGCTGCGGGTTTTGTTGGGCATCTGCGGGTCGCAGATCAGCGCGCGGGTCATGCCGCAGACATCGGCCTGGCCACGGGCGAGGATCAGCTCCGCTTCCTGGGGCTGGTTGATGCGCCCGGTGACGAACAGCGGAATGCTCAGTTGCGCCTTGAAGGTCCCGGCCTCACGCGCCAGGTACGCCGCTTCGATGGCCATGGGCGGGACGATATGTACCGCGCCACCCAGCGACGCCGAGGTGCCGGCGACGATATGCACATAATCCAGCTCGGCCTGCAGCATCTTCACCGCCGCCAGCGATTCATCCTCGGTCAGGCCCTCGGCATCGCGCTCATCGGCGCTGATGCGCAGGCCGATGATGAAATCGTCTGCCGTCGCCGCACGTACCGCCGCGATCACTTCGCGGACAAAGCGCAGCCGCTGCTGCAACTCGCCGTTGTAGCCATCGCTGCGGCGGTTGACCCGTGGGTTGATGAATTGCGCGGGCAGGTAACCGTGGCTGGCAACCACCTCGACGCCATCGATGCCGGCCTGGTGCAGGCGCCGGGCCGCGGCGGCGTAACCGGCGACGATCTCGTCGATCATCCCCTGGTCCAGTGCCCGCGGCATCACCCGAAAGCGCTCGTTGGGCACCGCCGATGCCGAGTAGGCCACCGCCAGCAGGCCATCACTGGACTCCATGATTTCCCGCCCCGGGTGGAAAATCTGCGACAGCACCACGGTGCCATGGGCATGGCAGGTCTCGGCCAGCTGGCGGTAACCCTCGATACAGGCGTCGTCGGTGGCCATCAGCACGTGGGAGGTGTAGCGGGCGCTGTCGTGCACCCCGGCCACCTGCAGCACGATCAGGCCGACGCCGCCGGCGGCGCGGGCCTGGTGGTAGGCGATCAGGCGCTCGTTGACCAGGTTGTCGGTGGGCATCGAGGTGTCGTGTCCGCTGGACATGATGCGGTTCTTCAGGCGTTTGCCACGGATTTGCAGCGGTTCGAACAGGTGCGCGAAGGTCGACATGCGGGTCAGGCTCCAGCGGGGTGTTGTTATTATTTTTCTATAGAAGTGTACCGCCAGTAAAAAATCAACTTGTTTTTTTACTGGCCTTTGACTAGCGTGCAATCACCCCGGGTCCTGGGGCACACCTCACAACAACAAGAAAACGGGCCACGCATCACGTGGTACCGGCAAGAGGAACCATTGATGAAATCGAATCTGCTCAAGCGCTCTCCCTGGTTGTTCGCCCTTGCTGTCGGCGCCGTCCAGGCAGCACCGGACATGGTCGTGGTCGCCTACGGCGGCGCCGGCCAGAAAGCCCAGGATGCGGCGATCTTCAAGCCTTTCAGTGCCCAGGACGGCAGCACGTTGATCCAGAGCGAGTACAACGGCGAAATGGCCCGGATCAAGGTCATGGTCGATACCGGCAACGTCGACTGGGACCTGGTGCAGATCGAAGGCCCGGACCTGATGCGCGGCTGCGACGAGGGCATGTACGAGCGCCTCGACTGGACCCAGCTCGGCCGCGCCGAGCAGTTGATCCCCGATGCCGCCCAGGAGTGTGGCTCGGCGGTGCTGGTGTGGAGCGTGGCGATCGCCTACGACCGCAACAAGCTGGCCCAGGCACCGACCTCGTGGGCGGATTTCTGGGACGTCAAGAAAACCCCCGGCAAGCGCGGCCTGCGCAAGCGTGCGGTGTACAACCTGGAGTTCGCGCTGATGGCCGACGGGGTCAAGGTCGAGGACGTGTACAAGGTCCTGGCCACCCCCGAGGGGGTCGACCGCGCCTTCAACAAGCTCAGCGAGCTCAAGCCCTACATCCAGTGGTGGGAAGCCGGCGCGCAACCGGCGCAGTGGCTGAGCGCCGGTGACGTGGTCATGACCTCGACCTACAGCGGCCGGGTCGCCGTCGCCGCCCAGGAGGGCAGCCCGCTGGCCCTGGTGTGGCCCGGCAGCCTGTATGGCATGGACTACTGGGCGATCATCAAGGGCTCCAGGCATGTTGACCAGGCCAAGCGCCTGATCGCCTTCGCCAACCAGCCCGACACCCAGGTGCGCTACGTCAAGGAAATCCCCTACGGGCCGACCAACACCCAGGCCGCTGCCGAGCTAGATCCGCAGCTGGCCAGCTGGGTGCCGACCTCCAGGCAAAACCTTGAAGGCGCGTTGTCGATGAATGTCGAGTTCTGGGTCGATCATGGCGATGAGCTCGAGGAGCGCTTCAACGCCTGGGCCAGCCGCTGAACCCTCGCTGTGGCTGGACATCGAACGATGTCCAGCCCTATTGTCTGGCTAGCCTTTCGCCTGAGGACAACAATAATGACCGAGACCGAAATCCACCTGCGCCAGGAACTGGCCGCCTGCTACCGGTTGATCGCGCACTTTCGCATGACCGACCTGATCTTTACCCATATCTCGGTGCGCATTCCCGGCCCCGAGCATCATTTTCTGATCAACCCCTACGGCTTGATGTTCGATGAAATCAGCGCCTCCAACCTGGTCAAGATCGACCTGCAGGGCAAGGCGGTGGAGGCGTCGCCGTACCCGGTCAACCCGGCCGGTTTCGTCATTCACAGTGCCATCCATGGTGCCCGCGAGGATGCCCAGTGCGTGTTGCACACCCACACCAAGGCCGGTTGCGCGCTGGCGGCGCTCAAGTGCGGGTTGCTGCCGGTGAACCAGATTTCCATGGAGTTCCATGGCAAGGTTGCCTACCACGATTACGAAGGCATCGCCCTGGACATGGCCGAGCAAGTGCGCCTGGTCGATGACCTGGGTGACAAGGCGGTGCTGATTTTGCGCAACCATGGCTTGCTCAGCGTCGGGCGCAGTGTCAGCGAGGCGTTCCTGCGCATGTATTACCTGGAAAAAGCCTGCGAGATCCAGCTGACGGCGATGGCCGCCGGCGAGCTGGTGTTGCCGACGGAAGAGGTCTGCGCCCACACCGAACGCCAGTTCAACGAACCGGCGCGGGCCTTGAAGGAAGGCGAGTTGAGTGATCCGGACGGCATGCAGCTGGCCTGGTCGGCGTTGCTGCGCTTGCTCGAGCGGGTGGCGCCGGGCTATCGCGACTGACACACATACCCTGTGGGAGCTGGCTTGCCAGCGATCGAGCGCGCAGCGGTCGTAACCCAGTCAGCGCCTGATGTGCTGACTGCACTGGCCTCATCGCCGGCAACGCCGGCTCCCACAATGGTTCGGTGTACGCCAGACCTGTGGGAGCTGGCCTTGCCAGCGATCGAGCGCGCAGCGGTCGCAACCCAGCCATCGCCGGCAAGACCGGCTCCCACATGGTTCGTGGCTCGCACTTGTTGTACAGTCGTTCAATACCACTGCCGATGAGAACCCCATGACCCAGGAAGCCCGTTACAGCCGCATGGTCCCAGAGCTACGCAAGGCCAACCTGGTCGAAGCGACCCTGGTGTGTTTGAAGCGGCACGGCTTCCAGGGCGCCTCGATTCGCAAGATCTCCGCCGAGGCCGGCGTCTCGGTGGGGCTGATCAGCCACCACTATTCAGGCAAGGACGAACTGGTCGCCGAGGCTTACATGGCGGTCACCGGCCGGGTCATGGGCCTGATCCGCGAAGCCATGGCCCAAGCCGCGCCCAATGCCCGCGAGCGGCTGTCGGCGTTCTTTCGCGCCTCCTTCTGCGCCGAACTGCTCGACCCGCAGTTGCTGGATGCCTGGCTGGCGTTCTGGGGCGCGGTGAAAACCGCCGAAGCGATCAACCAGGTGCACGATCACTCCTACGGCGAATACCGCAACGAACTGGGCCGGCTGCTGGCTGCGCTGGCCGCGGAAGAGGGCTGGCAGGCCTTCAACGCCGACCTGGCCGCCATCAGCCTGAGCGCCTTGCTCGACGGTCTGTGGCTGGAATCCGGGCTCAACCCGGGCACCTTCACCCCGGAGCAGGGCGTGCAAATCTGCGAGGCCTGGGTCGATGGCCTGCAGGCCGGTGGCCGCCGGCGCTTCACTCTGACCGAGGGCTGTTGATCGGTCGTTCAGTAATGGGTACGCTGCTGTCGCGGGTTTCACAACAACACCTATAACAAGAGACAACACGCAATGACGCCTCGGGTACTGGTCGTCGATGACGATCCGCTTATTCGCGACTTGCTGCACGCCTACCTGTCCCAGGAAGGCTACGACGTGCACTGCGCCGCCACGGCGGAGCAGGCCGAGCATTTTCTCGCCGAGCAGGCTGTCGACCTGGTCATGCTCGACATCCGCCTGCCGGGCAAGGACGGCCTGACCCTGACTCGCGAACTGCGGGTGCGCTCGGAAGTCGGCATCATCCTCATCACCGGGCGCAACGACGACATCGACCGTATCGTCGGTCTGGAATGCGGCGCCGACGACTACGTGATCAAACCGCTGAACCCGCGCGAGCTGGTGTCACGGGCCAAGAACCTGGTGCGCCGGGTGCGCCATGCCCAGGCCGGCAAGCCGCCCGGCGCCACCAATCACCCGCTCAAGCAGTTTGCCGACTGGGCCCTGGACACCGACCGGCGGCGCCTGATCGACCCGCAGGGCGGCGAAACCTTGCTGACCCACGGCGAATTTCAGCTGCTCAGCGTGTTCCTGCGCAACAGCGGCCATACCCTGAGCCGCGACCAGTTGATGGACCAGATCCGCAACCGCGAATGGGTGCCCAACGACCGCTCCATCGACGTGCTGGTCGGCCGCCTGCGGCGCAAGCTGCACGACGACCCGGCCGAACCGCAGCTGATCATTACCATTCACGGCGCCGGTTACCTGTTTACTGCCAGCGTGGCGGCCTGATCATATGTGGCGGCTGCTCTGGCTCGCCATGCTGATGCCCGGCGCCCAGGCCCAGGCGGCCGAGCGCGTCCGCTATTGCGACTACCCGGTGTACCCGCCGATTTCCTGGAGCGACGGCAAGCAGGTGCGCGGCCTGGCGCCGACCGTGGTGCGCCAGCTGTTCGCGCGCCTGGGCTATGAGGTGGAGATCGTCGTGCTGGGCAACTGGAAGCGCTGCCTGCTCGATGCCGCCGAAGGCCGGGTCGACGTGGTGCTGGCCTACAACAGCGACCAGCGCGATCAGGGCATGCGCTTTTCCACGGTGCCGGTGCTGCGCGAGGAGGTGGCAGTGTTCTTCAATCGCCAGCGGCCGGTGACCTTCGAGCGCCTTGAAGACCTGGCCAGCTACCGCGGCGGGCTGTTGTTCGGCGAAAGCTACGGGCCTGACTTCGACCGCTTCGTCGCCCGTCACCAGAACATCGAATGGGTCTCCGACAGCCAGCAGAACTTCGGCAAGCTGATTCGCGGGCGCATCGACTTCGTCATTCAGGAGCGGCGCACCGGTCAGCTGTTCGTCGAACATCTGCCCGGCGCCAAGGACATCCAGGCCTTGCCCACGGCGCTGAGCGTCGACTACCTGCGGGTGGCGGTGTCGCGGCATTCGCCCTTGAGCCAGCACATGGCGCAGATCGACGAGCAACTGCAGCGCATGACCGACAACGGCGAGATCCAGCGCTGGCTGGAACAGAGCGAAGTCACCTACCGCGACATGGTCAACCTGCCGGCAGACGCCAAATGATGCGCCTGCAACCCGGTGGCCTGCTGCGGCGCCTGCTGTTGTTCATCCTGTTGTTCAGCCTGTGCTTTACCGTGCTGGCCAGCACCGTGCAGCTGTATTTCGAGTACCGCCGCGAGATGCGCGACATCGACGCGCGCATGGCGTTGATTCGCGCCGGTTACCTGGCAAGCCTTGAACGCAGCCTCTGGGACCTCAACCAGGAGCAGTTGAAGGTGCAGTTGCGCGGCCTGGTGGACTTCTCGGATGTGGCGCGGGTACGCCTGAGCAGTGCCGACTTCGACTTGCTGCAGGGCGAAGCGACGCCACAAGGGCCGCTGCGCATCGAGCGTTTCGCCCTGGACTATCAACCGCCTTCCGGGCCGTTGCGCCACCTTGGCGAGCTGGAGGTCAGCATCGACCTGGGTGCGGTGCACCGGCGCCTGTTCGCCACCGGGCTGACCAGCCTGCTGTGGATGAGCGTGTTCCTCTGCGGCCTGGCGGTGGCGTTGTCGGGCTTGTTTTACCGCCTGGTCACTCGCCATTTGCAGGTGATGGCCGAGTTTGCCCGGCGCATCGGCGCGGGCGACTGGCAAGAGCCGCTGCGCCTGGACAAACGCCGCTCGGCCCGCGAAGACGAAATCGACACCGTGGCCCACGCCCTGGACGACATGCGCCGGGCCATTCTCAGTGATATCGACCGCCGTGAAGTCGACCGCCTGGCCTTGCAGGACAAGCGCGACGAGCTGCAGAAGATGGTCGAGCGGCGCACTGCCAGCCTGATGCGTGCCAAGGATGATGCCGAAGCGGCGAACCTGGCCAAGTCGCGCTTCCTGGCGACCATGAGCCATGAACTGCGCACCCCGCTCAACGGCATCCTCGGCATGGCCGAATTACTGCGCGAGGCTGATCTCGACGCCCAGGACCGCAAGCGCCTGGATGCCCTGTACAAGGCCGGCGAAGGCTTGCTGACCATCCTCAACGAAGTGCTGTACTTTGCCCGCCTGGAGGAGGGCGAAAGCCACCCGGAAGCGGTGGATTTCTCCCTGCGCCAATTGTGCGACGAGGTCATGACCCTGCTCGAACCGCGGGCCCTGAACAACGACACGGTGTTGCGCTGTCGCATCGATACCCAGTTGGCGCCACGTCAACACGGCGCCGAACAGTTCCTGCGCCAGGTGCTCAGCAACCTGCTGGCCAACGCCATCAAGTTCACCGAGGCCGGTGAGGTGCGCGTCGAGGTCCAGGTGCTGGGCCAGGAGCAAGGCCAGCAGCAGCTGCGGGTCAGTGTTCGCGACAACGGCATCGGCATCGACCCGGCGGTGCAAGGGCGGATTTTCGATCGCTTCGTCCAGGCCAGCGAAGCCGTGGCCCGGCGCTATGGCGGCACTGGCCTGGGCCTGGCGATCTGCAAACACCTGGTGGAACTGCTCGGCGGGCGCATCGGCCTGGACAGTGCCGAGGGGCAGGGCAGTTGTTTCTGGTTCGAATTGAGCCTGCACACGGCGGCAGCGCAGGCTGCAACCGTGCCGCCGGTAGAGCCGGTGCACGCCCTGGATATCCTGGTGGTCGAAGACGTCGAACTGAACCGCGACGTGGTGCGCGGCCTGTTGCAGCGCGACGGGCACCGGTTGTGGATGGCCGAGGACGGGGAACAGGCCATGGTCCTCTGTGCGCAGCGGTGCTACGACCTGATCCTGCTCGACGTGCATCTGCCGGGTATCAGCGGGGTCGAGCTGTGCCGGCAGATCCGCCGCACCCCCGGGCCAAACCGCGCTTGCCGGATCCTGGCGCTGACCGCCAGTGTGCAGCCGGCGCTGGTGCGCGGTTACCTGGCGGCGGGCATGCAGGGCATCCTCGCCAAGCCGCTGAAGCTCGACAGTTTGCGCCAGGCATTGGCGCAACAGCGGCAGGTGGTCGAGGCCCCGGTGGCCGGGCAGGGCATGGACTGGGCGCTGCTCGATACCCATCGCAGCTTGCTCGGTGAACAGAAAGTCCAGGGTTTGCTGACGGTGCTGCGTGATGCCATCGAGCAGCATCAGGATGCCCTGGCCGAAGCGCTCAAGGCCGGCGACTGCACCGACGTCGCGCATCTGGCTCATCGCCTCGCCGGCAGTAGTGATTCCCTCGGTTTTCGCGGCCTGGCGACGGTACTGCGGGAACTGGAAGAGGCGGCGTTGAACAAGGCCCCGGCAGCCTTGCAGGCCCTGCAAACGCCCTTGGCCGAGCAATTGCGCCTGGCCGACGAAACCCTGAAACAGCTGATCCAGCGCTGACGTACAAAAACCTTACGACTTTTTACAACTTCGATCTTTACGTACAACGCCACCTTACATCGCTTTCCAATAATCGACGGCAACCGCTGCCCGCGGTCTTCGAAGCTTATTGGAGATAATAATAATGAACTGCCGTAAAGCTCAGCCGTCCCCGCACCATCGCCTGTCCCTCCCGCGCTTCAACCACTGTTGAGGTGCCGACATGACTGACTCTACCGAACGTAAAGGCATCCACCTGACCCGCGCGCTGAAAAGCCGGCATATCTTCATGCTGTCGCTGGGCGGGGTGATCGGCACCGGGCTGTTCATGGGCTCGGGGGTGACCATCAACCAGGGCGGGCCCATGGGCGCGATCCTCGCCTACCTGGTGGCGGGTTTTCTGATGTACCTGGTGATGGTCTGCCTGGGCGAGCTGTCGGTGCAGATGCCGGTGTCCGGCTCGTTCCAGACCCACGCCACCAAGTTCATCGGCCCGGCCACCGGCTTCATGATCGGCTGGGTGTACTGGATGAGCTGGGCCACCACCGTGGGCCTGGAGTTCACCGCCGCCGGCATGCTGATGGTGCGCTGGTTCCCCGAGGTGCCGATCTGGTACTGGTCGGCGCTGTTCGTGGTGGTGCTGTTCGGCCTCAATGCCCTGGCCACCCGCGCCTTTGGCGAAGCCGAATACTGGTTCTCGGGGATCAAGGTGGCGGCGATCCTCGGCTTCATCATCGTTGGCGTGCTGGTGATCTTCGGCGCGATCCCGCTGACCAGCGGCGAGCCGGCGCCGATGATGAACAACCTGATCGGCGACTCGATGTTTCCCAACGGCCTGTCGGCGGTGTTCGCGGTGATGATGACCGTGGTCTATGCCTTCCAGGGCTGCGAGATCATGGGCGTGGCCGCCGGTGAAACCGACCAGCCGGAAAAAAGCATCCCCCGCGCAGTGCGCAACGTGGTGTTCCGTGTGCTGATCTTCTACGTGCTGGCCATCGTCGTGCTCTCGGCGATTGTGCCGTGGCAACAGGCCGGCCTGATGGAGAGCCCGTTCGTGCAGGTGTTCGACATGGTCGGCATTCCCTACGCGGCGGACCTGATGAACTTCGTCATCCTTACCGCGATTCTGTCGGTGGGCAACTCCGGCCTGTATGCCTCCACGCGCATCCTCTGGGCCATGTCCAAGACCGGCATGGCGCCGAAAAGCCTGTCGCCGCTGAGCAGGCGCGGCGTGCCGTTGCGGGCGCTGAGCATCACCCTGTGCTTTGCCCTGGTGTCGCTGATGACCAGTTTTGTCGCCGCCGACACCTTGTTCATGGTGCTGATGGCGGTGAGCGGCATGTCCGGCACGGTGACCTGGATCGTCATTGCCCTGGCCCAGTACAAGTTCCGCCGCGCCTACCTGCAGGGCGGCGGCAAGCTCAGCGACCTCAAGTACCGCGCGCCGCTGTTCCCGCTGGTGCCGCTGCTGTGCATCGCCCTGTGCAGTTCGCTGTTCGTGTTCCTGGCCCTGGATGAGACCCAGCGGCCGTCGCTGTACTGGGGTTTTGGTTTCATCGCAGTGTGTTACGCGGCGTACTTCATCATTCACCGCAAGCGCCAGGTGGTGTTGGCGCCGTCGGTGTAAGCCCATCGCGGGGGAAAAACACCCCCCCCCCCCCACGAGGGAGAAGGGTTGTCCCACGAGAAGGTGTGCAAAAGCTTAACAAGAATGGGCACTCCCTCCCCAAACA
>NZ_JBGOGX010000025.1:0-80717 GCF_054788455.1 Pseudomonas sp. ZL2
GTGGGAGCCGGACTTGCCGGCGATCGAGCGCGAAGCGGTCGTAATTAGGCCGACACCTGATGTACTGGCTGTACCGGACTCATCGCTGGCAAGCCAGCTCCCACAGGGTTGGCGATTGCTGCTGGAGCAACAGGCATTCCACAGCGCCCTGCTGGATAGCTAGCAATCACCCACCAAAAAACCGATAAAACCCTTTAAATACAGTGCCTTACAAACATGGCACAAACCCTGCTCTATCCCCTTCAACTGCACATCCGGGGAGACCAGCAGCATGCACACACTTAATCCAATCGCCAAAGGCATCGGCCTGAGCATCCTCCTGGCCAGCCAGTCGGAACTGCTCAGGGCCGAGGACGGCACCAGCAGCACACCGGCTCTGAAGACCGTCACGGTCACCGCCCAGCACCGCGAAGAAACCCTGCAGGAAGTACCTGTTGCGGTCACTGCCGTGCAAGGCACTAGCATCACCGCCGACGGCGTTCGCGCCATGGGCGATATCACCACCTTCATCCCCAACGCCTCGGCGAAGAACCCCGACGGCGACGGCCGCCCGCGCTGGTACATTCGCGGCCTGGGCACCGGTGACACCGGCGCCGCCACCGTCTACCCGGTGGGCATCTACGCCGACGACGTCTACCTCAATGCACCGGTGGCCGGCGGCGGCCCGCTGTTCGACCTGGAGCGCATCGAGATCCTGCGCGGCCCGCAAGGCACCCTGTACGGCAAGAACACCACCGCCGGTGCGGTGAACATCATCTCCAAGAAGCCGGGCTTCGAGACCGACGGCTTCGGCACAATCGGTTTTGGCAGCAAGAACGAGCGCATCCTCAGTGGCGCCATCGGCGGCGCCCTGGTCGATGAACGCCTGGCGGCGCGGGTGTCGCTGTACTCCGAAGAGCGCGATGGCTTCACCCACAACCTGACCAACGACCAGACCTACGGCGACGTCAACAAGAAAGCCGTACGCGTGCAGTTCCTGGCCAGGCTCAACCCCGACCTGGAAGCACTGTGGAAGATCCACGGCCGCCAGTTCAAGGGTGATGGCAGCAGCGGCTCGCTGCCACTGGGCCGTTACTACAACGTCGGTTACCAGCGCCCGGAAGGCCGGCGCATCGAGCTGAACGTCGATGAAGATGCCAAGCTCGACCACAACGGCACCTCGCTGACCCTGAACTGGGACATCGGCGACTACACGCTGACCTCGATCAGCGCCTACGACTACATCCGCAACCAGCAGCTCAGCGACGCCGACTACACCCCCTATGAAGTCAACGGCGCCGCCGACAGCGACAACCGCTACGACCAGTATTCCCAGGAATTTCGCCTGGCCTCGCCGCAGCAGGAAACCCTGCGCTGGATGCTCGGCGCCCACTACTTCCACGAAACCCTCGACAGCAGCGCCCTGCGCACCGTCACCCCGGGGCCGACTCCGAATGGCACTGGTTCCAACCAGACTGGCGGCGTGGTGGACTTTCGCGACCTGAGCTACACCCACAGAACCGACAGCTACGCGCTGTTCGGCAACCTGGCTTACGACGTCACCGACAACCTGACGGTGACCGGCGGCCTGCGCTGGACCACCGAGAAAAAGGACATCGACCTGGACCTGGTGCAACTGACCCGCGCCACCGCCAACGGCCCGCTGATCCCGCTGACCGCCAATGGCAGCAACGGCTCCCAGGAAGAAGCCAAGCGCTGGGATGCCTGGACCTACGACCTGACCCCCGAGTACCGTATCAACGACAACCTGCGGGTGTTCTTCCGCTACGCCCATGGCTTTCGTTCCGGTGGGTTCAACACCGGGCTGTCGACCAGCCTCGCGCAGTTGACCACGGTCGATCCGGAAGAGCTGGACGCCTACGAGCTGGGGCTTAAATCCGAATGGCTCGACCATCGCCTGACGGTCAACGCCAACCTGTTCTACTACGACTACCAGGACATCCAGGTCAACCTGCTGACGGTCAACAACGGCATCCTCACCACGGCGCTGACCAACGGCGCCAAGGGCAAGGTCAAGGGCGCCGAGCTCGAAATCGAGGGCCAACCAACCGACGCCCTGCACCTGCGTGCGGCGCTGTCGTTCCTCGACACCGAATACACCGACTTCAAGAACACCAACCCCACCACCGGCGCGGTAACCGCCGACTACAGCGGCAACAGCTTCGTCCGTTCACCACGCTACGTGGTGTCGCTGGGGGGCGACTACACCATCCCCCTGGAAGTCGGCGGCAAGCTGGTGGCCGGTGCCGATGTCAGCTTCCGGGACCGCGAGTACTTTCTCGCCGATCGCCAGAGCAGTGCCGACCAGCCCCTCAACCAGCCGCACTACACCCTGGCCAACACCCGCCTGACCTGGTTCAGCCCGGATGAAAAACTCAGCGTCACCGGCTTCGTCAACAACCTCACCGACCGCCGCTACCAGGTCCACGGCCGCCCCAACGGCACCGCCGGCCAGTACGTGATCACCTATGGCGACCCGCGCACCGTGGGCCTGAGTGTCACCAGCCGGTTCTGATCGCTGCACCTCTTTCGCCTTACAGGAGTCCGTTGCCATGTTCCGACCTACCTCCAAGGCCAGCGCCATCGCGCTGGTCATCGGCGGCTTCGGCGCGCCCGACGTTTACGCCCAGGCGCCGGGCGCCAGCGACAGCAAGCTCGACACCGTGGTGGTGGTCGGCACCCGTCGCAGCGATGTCACCGCCCTGGAGAGCGCCGCCCCGGTGGACGTGCTCAGTGCCGAGCAGTTGCAGGAAACCGGCGCCCAGGATTTGTCCGGTGCGCTCACCGCGCTGTCGCCGTCGTTCAGCTTCCCGCAGTCGCCACAAGGGGCCTTTGCCGGCTCCATCGCCCAGGGCGCTTCATTGCGCGGCCTGGCTTCCGACCAGGTGCTGGTGCTGGTCAACGGCAAGCGCCGGCACAGCAGTGCCAACGTCACCCGCCAGGGCCTGGCCAACGGCCGCGGTGCGGCGGCGGTGGATTTGAGCCTGATCCCGCTGAGCGCCATCTCGCGGGTGGAGATCCTGCGTGACGGTGCTGCCGCCCAGTACGGCTCGGATGCCATCGCCGGGGTGATCAATATCGTGCTCAAGGAGAACGACGCCGGCGGCAACATCGGCTATCGCTTTGGCGGCTACGCCAAGGGCGACGGCCTGCAGCGCAAGCTCAGCGGCTGGAAGGGCCTGGCCCTGCCCAACGATGGTTTTCTCAACCTGAGTTTCGATGCCGGCAGCCAGGACCCGGCCAGCGACACCCGCCCGGACAACCGGATCTTTTACCCAGGCTCCACCAGCATCAACAGCGAGCGCGAACAGAACAACCGCTACCGCACCTGGAACTGGGGTTCGGGCAATGTCTCCGACCAGTACAACCTGGTGGCCAACAGCGAGATCGGCATCGGCGATGGCCTGACCGCCTACGGCTTTGCCACCTACGCGCACAAGAACACCGACGCCGAAGGCTTCTTCGACCCGCCCACCACCCTGCGCAACAACTATGGCAGCGTGGCCCTGCAGCGCTACCCGGACGGGCGTCTGCCGATCACCCGCTACAACCTTGAAGACTATGCCGTGACCGGTGGCGTGCGTTACGAAGACGAGCAACTGGGCAAGTTCGACCTGGCGGCCAACTACGGCAACGACACGCTGAAGTCCACCGACCGCAATGCCATCAACCCCAGTTGGGGCAACGCCAGCCCGCAGAAGATCTACACCGGCGAGCGCGAGAACGAACAGACCAACCTGACCCTGGACTGGGTGCGCGACTTCCCTACCGACCTGCTGGCCAAGCCGCTGACCCTGTCGGCGGGCCTGGCCTGGCGCAAGGAGCACTACAGCCTGAGTGCCGGCGAAGCGGCTGGCTGGCAGAACGGACCGCTGTTCAATACCCTCGATCCACTGAGTGGCCGGCGCATTCCCGGTTACTACTCAGGCATCACCCAGGTCGATGCCGCGTCGCTTGAGCGCAAGGTGTTCGGTGCCTATGTCGATGTCGAAGGGCAGATCACCGACAAGTTCCAGGCCGGGGTTGCGGTGCGTTCCGAGCATTATTCGGACTTTGGCGACACCACCAACGGCAAGCTGTCGCTGCGCTACGACTTCACCCCGCAAATCGCCGCTCGCGGCAGCATCAGTTCCGGTTACCGCGCGCCATCGCTGGTGCAGAGCGGCCTGTCGTCGTTCAGCGTGCAGGTGGTCGAACAGCCTTCAGGCAGTGGCAACTGGGTCGAAGTGCAGCAGCGCACCCTGCGCGCCGACAGCCCGGAGGCGGCCTTGCTCGGTGGCCGCACGTTGAAGCCCGAGGAGTCCACCAACCTGTCCCTGGGCCTGGTCTGGCGCCCGCTGAGCAACGCTTCGGTGACCCTGGATGCCTACCGCATCGACATCGACAACCGCATCACCCTCTCCGACCAGTTGCCGAGCAACGTGGTCGGGCCGATCTTTGCCGGCACGCCCTACGCCAACATCCAGAGTGCGGCGTTCTACACCAACATCGCCGACACCCGCACCGATGGCGTCGAGCTGGCCGGGCAATACCAATGGGACCTGCAGCGGTTCGGCCGGCTCAACCTCAACGCGGGCTTTGCCAAGACCCGCACACGGATCACCGAGCTGCGCGATGTCGGCGGTATCAGCGGCGAGCAAATCGTCGGCCGCGCCACCCAGGGCCTGATCGAACACGGCACACCGGAAGACAAGCTGACCTTGAGCGCCAACTGGCTGTATGAGAACTGGGGCGTGACCCTGACCCAGCGCCGTTATGGCGAGTGGCAGAGCCTGAACAGCAGCAACCCGAACCTGGACCAGACCTTCAGCCCGCAGTGGATCACCGACCTGGACCTCAGCTATAGCTTCGACCAGGGGCTGAAACTGTCGGTGGGCGCGATCAACCTGTTCGACAGCCATCCGGACAAGCTCGAAGGGCCGCAGTTGTACGGGGTGCCGAAGTATTCGATTACGTCGCCGGAGGGGGCGCAGGGGGCGTTTTACTATGCGAGTGTCAGTTATGACTTTTGAGGCTTGAAGACCGCCATCGCTGGCAAGCCAGCTCCCACAGGTACAGCATGCACCGAACCTTGTGGGAGCTGGCTTGCCAGCGATGGGGCCTATGGAGCTAGTAGTAGGCGTTCTCTTTCTGACTGTGGTCAGTCACATCACGCACACCCTTGAGCTGCGGAATACGCTCGAGCAAGGTCCGCTCGATGCCTTCCTTCAAGGTCACGTCGGCCTGGCCGCAGCCCTGGCAACCACCACCGAACTGCAGTACGGCGATGCCGTCCTCGACCACTTCGATCAGGCTGACCTGGCCGCCGTGGCTGGCCAGCCCCGGGTTGATCTCGGTTTGCAGGTAGTAGTTGATGCGCTCGTTGATCGGGCTGTCTTCGTTGACCATCGGCACCTTGGCGTTCGGCGCCTTGATGGTCAGCTGGCCGCCCATGCGGTCGGTGGCGTAGTCGACCACGGCGTCCTCGAGAAACGGCACACTGACCGCGTCGAGGTAAGCGGTGAAGGTCTTGAGACCGACCGCTTCGTCTTCCGGCTTCTCTTCGCCCGGCTTGCAGTAGGCAATGCAAGTCTCAGCGTAGGTGGTGCCCGGTTGGGTAATGAAAATGCGAATGCCAATACCCGGGGTGTTCTGCTTTTCCAGCAGATCGGCCAGGTAATCGTGCGCGGCGTCGGTAATAGTTATGGCGCTCATGGAAGTTCCTCACAGACTTGTCGGCAGTTTACGCCAACCTGGCCGCCGAACAAAGTCCTAGTAATTCTGTCAGGAAAGGGTTACCGCCACCGGCGTGCTGCGCCGCGCCTCGAACCAGTCGCTCATGCGCCGGTACAAACGCTGTTCCAGCAGCAGATAACTGGCCCACGACAGCCCGGCGATCAACGGTACGCACAGGGCGAATACCGCATACGGGCTGAGGTTCAGGCGCTCGCTGGCAAACCAGCCGGCATACAGCACCAGCACGTGGATCAGGTACACCGAATACGAGCAATCACCCAGCGCCTTGAGCAAGCGGTTGCCCTTGAAGTACGGCTCCAGGGCAATGCAGGCGAACACGATCAGCGCACTGGGCAGGCCCCAGTGCAGCAGGCGCATCGAGGCATCCAGGTGATAGATCGCCAGCCCCGCCGCCACCAGGATCGCCAGCGGCAGCCACAGGCCCTGGGCAATCCAGCCCCGGCAATAGAGCACACCGATGCCGATGCCAAGCAGAAACTCGTAGACGATGTTGTTGCGATAGAAGTGGTTGAGCAGCCCGGCCCGGGTCAGCACCTCGCTGACCAGCAGCAAGGCCGCCGCCAGCAAAAGCAGGCGGTGTTGCTGGCGGACCACGAACACCAGGGAGAACAGCAGGTAGAAGAACATCTCGTAGTTCAACGTCCAGCCGACATTCAAAGTCGGGTATTGGCCATAACCACCCGGGTTCTCCGCCGGAATGAACAGCAGCGACAAGACAAAATGCTCAAGCTCGATGGCCTGGTGCGGCATCCACTGGCTGGCAGAAACCAGCAGCAGGGCCATCAGCGCGGTATAGAACCAGTAGGCCGGAGCGATGCGCAGCGCCCGGTTGAGCAGAAAGCGCCGGGCCGGCATGGCCTTGTCGCGGGTCGACAGGTAAATCACCAAGCCACTGATCACGAAGAACACATCCACGCCCACTGCACCGCGGTCAGTCAGAAACTGGCCAATCGGGCCGCTGGCATGGAAGTCGAAAAAAATCTGCATGAAGTGATGGCAGACCACCACCCAGGCGGCAAGCGCCCTTAAAGCCTGAAGCGAATACAGCATCCGGTTACCTGCGTCTCAAGTCCCACTCAAGCCCCGGCCGGAACCGGGGCCGCATGAGTGCTCGGACCACAAGTTGCCGGGAAAGGTCAGGCGACCTTCCCGGCGGTCATCTTCACAGGTTCTCGTAGCGGTTCATGTCGAGCACGCCCGACTCCACCGCATCGGTCTCCTTGATGTAGCTATTGAGGTCATGGAAGTACTGCCAGAACTGCGGATGGCTGCGGCGCACGCCCCAGCGCATGACGATGCGCTCGAACCTGGCGGTGTCGTCGCGGGCGGCTTCCAGGTCCTCAACGAACTCCGGCACATCACTGGCCGGGACGTTGAAGATGAAGTTCGGGTAGCTGCTGAGCACGCCCGGCACCAGGGTCAGGGTGTCCAGGCCCGGCTGGTAACGGTAGGCCTCGCCGAGCATGAAGGCGACGTTGCTGTGGGCGCGGTTGCGCAGCAGGCTGTAGACCTGACGCTGGCCACCCGGCCCTTCGATGCGCAGCATGGTCGCTTCCGGCAACTGGTTGATCACCTTAAGGCCCGCGGCCGGGCGCGATACCAGGCGGCTCAGGGCCTGTTCGACATCGCGGAACGTTTCGCTCATCTGCGGGCGCGAGCAGTAGGCGCCCTGGCAACGGTTGATCGGGTCGGGCGCGGCATTGAGGCTGCCGGTGCGCTGGATCAGCTTGAGGCCGAAGTCGCGTTTGGGGTCGCGTTTATCCAGCTTCAGCGCGCTCGGGGTGTCGGTGTCAATGTCCTCATAGTCCATCCACATCTTCACCTTGCCGCTGTTCTGGTACCAGTCGCCGAGGATCGCACCACGGGCATCGGCCGGCATCAGGCGCAGGAAGTTGACCTCGGCGCCATTGCGGATCAGGTCGAAGTACAGCCGCGTCTGCGCCTGGTGCGAGACGTTGCCATAGACGTCGAAGTTGACCGCCAGCTGGTAATAGGTGCGCTCGAACAGCGGGTAGTCGAACAGCCAGATGGTCTTCGGCACGTCACCGATCAGGCCCTTGCTCACCGAGGCGCTGTCGAAGTGGCGGAAGATGGTCAGCAGCGCGTTGTCATTGCCGGCCCACAGGGTCGACCAGCTCGGCGGCGGGGCTTCGGCATAGGCATCGCGGCGCAGCTTTTCGTACTCGTTGCGCTTGTCGCGGTAGGCATGCCAGAGGGTCAGGATGCTGCCGACGTCGTCGATCTGCCCGGGCATGGCCAGCAGCGGTGTGGCCTGGCCGCGATACTCGGCATCGGTCAGGTAGCGGTCGTGGGCCGGTTCCTGGAACAGCGTCCAGAAGTTGTCGCGGATCACGTCGGTGGCGATCTGGCCACGGCACACCGGGCCACGGATGAAGGTGCGTACGAAGTACTCGGCGTTATCGAGCATGAACTGGTAACGAGCCACCGCCGGAATCGCTTCGAAGGTCTCGAACGGGTTGGCACGGTGGCGCGGGCCGTAGCCGGGCAGCGCATTGGCGTGCCAGTCGCCGCTGTAGAACAGCTGCTTGACGCGCTTGAGCTTGTGCGGGCCCATCGGGTAGGTGATGTGGGTTTTATGCACGATCACGCCCTGCACCGGCATCAGCCGGTAATAGAAGTCGGTGCCCGGCGGGTCGTTGGGCCGGCGCGTGGCAATCAGGTCGATCGGCTGGCCGCTTGGCGTGCGCGAACGCACCCACTGGAAGAAGTGCCCCTGCTCGCCGCCGACAAAATGAATGTGGGCGAGGAACAGGTGCTCGTACAGCCAGCGGCCGACCAGCGCTTCGGTCGAACCCGGGCGGTTGAGCAGCGCTTCCCAGTCGGCGATCTGCGCGGCCTCGTTGGCGCTCGGCTGAATCGGGTTGTGCTCCACCGGCGCACCGGCCGCCAGCCAGCGTTGCAGGGTCTGGTACTGGGCATCGGTGAGGCCGGTGACCGCCAGCGGCATGCCCTCTTTCGGGTGCGCGCCGGCATAGGCGTCGAACTCGCCGGGCAGCGGGCACATGTTGTTGCGGTTCAGGCCCAGGACGATCTCTTCGGGCAGCTTGGCGTTGGGCGTCAGCGGGGTCTTGTGCCCCAGCTCGAGCATCCGCGCCATCAGCGCAGCCTGGCTGCCCTGGTTGTCGAGTACCGAGTAAAAGCCCTTGCGCTGCCAGGCTTGCATGCTGTTGGCGTCGTAGAACAGCCGCGTCGGCGCCACCGCCGTGCTGCGGTCGCCCTGGTACACCGGCACTTTCGAAGCGCCCCGCGAGGCACCCTCGGCACTGCCCAGGTTCAGCTGGCAGGCCGCGTCGTTGCAGGCGTGGCAGGCCACGCATTTCTCGGTGAAGATCGGTTGGATGTCCCGGGTATACGAAATAGCCGAGCTTGATTGAGGGGCTTGCCCCAACGCCACGCCGCTGATGAACAGAGCGAAAGCGCCGGCAAGTAAGCGATGCACCATGTGCCGAATGTCCTGGGTATTGATAGCTTCACGATTCTACCGGTGCTGGCGGCGTGCCAACATGAATGAAATTCATGTAAATCTTCAACACGTCTAAAAACCGCGCAGCTTTGTTATTATTCCGCAACTTTTGTATTTGCCCGACCAGGTAGTCCTATGTCTGACCGCAGCGCTCGTTTCCAAGCACTTCAGCAAGCACTCAAAGAGCGCATCCTGATTCTCGATGGCGGCATGGGTACTATGATCCAAAGCTACCGCCTCGAGGAACACGACTATCGTGGCACGCGCTTCGCCGATTGGCCAAGCGATGTCAAAGGCAACAACGACCTGTTGCTGCTGTCGCGCCCCGACGTCATCGCCGCCATCGAGAAGGCCTACCTGGACGCCGGCGCCGACATTCTCGAAACCAACACCTTCAACGCCACGCAGATTTCCCAGGCCGACTACGGCATGGAAGCGCTGGTCTACGAGCTCAACGTGCAAGGCGCGCGCATCGCCCGCCAGGTGGCCGACGCCAAGACCCTCGAAACCCCGGACAAACCGCGCTTCGTCGCCGGCGTGCTCGGCCCGACCAGCCGCACCTGCTCGATCTCCCCCGACGTCAACGACCCGGGCTACCGCAACGTCACCTTCGATCTGTTGGTAGAAAACTACATCGAGGCGACCCGTGGCCTGATCGAGGGCGGCGCCGACCTGATCCTGATCGAGACCATCTTCGACACCCTCAACGCCAAGGCGGCGATCTTCGCCGTGCAGCAGGTGTTCGAAGAAGACGGCGTCGAATTGCCGATCATGATTTCCGGGACCATCACCGACGCCTCCGGCCGTACCCTGTCCGGGCAGACCACCGAAGCTTTCTGGAACTCGGTGCGCCATGCCAACCCGATCTCGGTGGGCCTGAACTGCGCCCTCGGCGCCAAGGACCTGCGGCCGTACCTCGAAGAGCTGTCGACCAAGGCCGGCACCCATGTTTCGGCGCACCCCAACGCCGGCCTGCCCAACGCCTTCGGTGAGTACGACGAAACCCCGGCCGAGATGGCCGAGGTGGTCGAGGAATTCGCCGCCAGCGGCTTCTTGAACATCATCGGCGGCTGCTGCGGCACCACGCCGGGGCATATCCAGGCGATTGCCGAGGCGGTCAGCAAGTACCCGCCACGGGCCATTCCGGACATTCCCAAGGCGTGCCGGCTGTCGGGTCTGGAGCCGTTCACCATTGACCGCAACTCGTTGTTCGTCAACGTCGGTGAGCGCACCAACATCACCGGTTCCGCCAAGTTCGCCCGGCTGATCCGCGAAGAGAACTACACCGAAGCCCTGGAAGTCGCCCTGCAGCAGGTCGAGGCCGGCGCCCAGGTGATCGACATCAACATGGACGAAGGGATGCTCGATTCCCAGGCGGCCATGGTCAAGTTCCTCAACCTGATCGCCGGTGAGCCGGACATCTCCCGCGTACCGATCATGATCGACTCCTCCAAATGGGACGTGATCGAAGCCGGTCTCAAGTGCATCCAGGGCAAGGGCATCGTCAACTCGATCTCGATGAAGGAAGGCGTCGAGGCCTTCAAGCATCACGCCAAGCTGTGCAAGCGCTATGGCGCCGCCGTGGTGGTGATGGCCTTCGACGAGGTCGGCCAGGCCGACACCGCCGCGCGCAAGCGCGAGATCTGCCAGCGCAGCTACGACATCCTGGTCAATGAAGTGGGCTTCCCGCCGGAAGACATCATCTTCGACCCGAACATCTTCGCCGTCGCCACCGGCATCGAAGAGCACAACAACTACGCCGTCGACTTCATCGAAGCCTGCGCCTACATTCGCGACCATCTGCCCTACGCCCTGACCTCGGGCGGGGTATCCAACGTGTCGTTCTCGTTCCGTGGCAACAACCCGGTGCGCGAGGCGATCCACTCGGTGTTCCTCTACCACGCGATCCAGAATGGCCTGACCATGGGTATCGTCAACGCCGGGCAGCTGGAGATCTACGACGAGATCCCGCCAGCCTTGCGCGAGAAGGTCGAGGACGTGGTGCTCAACCGCACCCCGCATGGCACCGACGCCCTGCTCGCTATCGCCGACGACTACAAGGGCGGCGGCGCGGTCAAGGAAGTCGAGAACGAGGAATGGCGCTCGCTGCCGGTGGGCAAGCGCCTGGAACACGCGCTGGTCAAGGGCATCACCGCCTTCATCGTCGAAGACACCGAAGAATGCCGCCAGCAGTGCGCGCGCCCCATCGAGGTGATTGAAGGCCCGCTGATGAGCGGCATGAACGTGGTCGGCGACCTGTTCGGCGCCGGCAAGATGTTCCTGCCCCAGGTGGTCAAATCGGCGCGGGTAATGAAGCAGGCGGTGGCCCACCTGATCCCGTTCATCGAACTGGAAAAAGGCGACAAGCCCCAAGCCAAGGGCAAGATCCTCATGGCCACGGTCAAGGGTGACGTGCACGACATCGGCAAGAACATCGTCGGCGTGGTGCTGGGTTGCAACGGTTATGACATCGTCGACCTCGGCGTCATGGTGCCGGCCGAGAAGATCCTGCAGACTGCCCGCGAGCAGAAGTGCGACATCATCGGCCTGTCCGGGCTGATCACCCCGTCGCTGGACGAGATGGTCCATGTTGCCCGCGAGATGCAGCGCCAGGACTTCCACCTGCCGCTGATGATCGGCGGCGCCACCACCTCCAAGGCGCACACGGCGGTGAAGATCGAGCCCAAGTACAGCAACGACGCGGTGATCTACGTCACCGACGCCTCGCGTGCCGTGGGGGTCGCCACCCAGTTGCTGTCCAAGGAGCTCAAGCCGGGCTTCGTCGAAAAGACCCGCCAGGACTACGTTGAAGTCCGCGAGCGCACCGCCAACCGCAGCGCCCGCACCGAGCGCCTGAGCTACGAACAGTCGATTGCCGCCAAGCCACAATACGACTGGGCCGCTTATCAGCCGGTGGTACCGAGCTTCACCGGGGTGAAAGTGCTGGAGGACATCGACCTCAAGGTGCTGGCCGAATACATCGACTGGACGCCGTTCTTCATCTCCTGGGACCTGGCCGGCAAGTACCCGCGCATCCTCACCGACGAAGTGGTCGGTGAAGCGGCCACTGCGCTGTTCAAGGATGCCCAGGACATGCTCGCCAAGCTGATCGACGAGAAGCTGATCAGCGCCCGCGCGGTGTTCGGCTTCTGGCCGGCCAACCAGGTCAACCATGACGACATCGAAGTCTATGGCGCCGACGGCCAGCCGCTGGCGCAACTGCACCACCTGCGCCAGCAGACCATCAAGCCGGACAACAAGCCGAACTTCTCCCTGGCCGACTTCGTCGCGCCAAAGGAAACCGGTATCACCGACTACGTCGGTGGCTTCATCACCACCGCCGGCATCGGCGCCGAGGAAGTGGCCAAGGCTTACCAGGACAAGGGCGACGACTACAACTCGATCATGGTCAAGGCCCTCGCCGACCGCCTGGCCGAGGCCTGCGCCGAGTGGCTGCACGAACAGGTGCGTAAAACCTATTGGGGTTACGCCAAGGACGAGCACCTGAACAACGAAGCGCTGATCAAGGAACAGTACTCGGGTATCCGCCCTGCCCCGGGCTACCCGGCCTGCCCGGACCATACCGAGAAGGAAACCCTGTTCCGCCTGCTCGACGGCACCGCCATCGGCGAAACCGGGCCGAGCGGCGTGTTCCTCACCGAGCACTTCGCCATGTTCCCGGCGGCGGCGGTCAGCGGCTGGTACTTCGCCCACCCGCAGGCGCAGTACTTTGCCGTGGGCAAGGTCGACAAGGACCAGGTGCAGAGCTACACGGCGCGCAAGGGGCAGGACCTGAGCGTGAGTGAACGCTGGTTGGCGCCTAACCTCGGCTATGACATCTGAAGCTGCAAGCTACAAGCTGCAAGCTGCAAGCGGGCGCATCAGCCTCTTGTAGCTTGAGGCTCATAGCTTGCAGCTTCCGTCTACACTGGGGGAGATGCCTTCTACAAGGAGCCCCTCATGGACGAACCCGCCCAAGGCAAACCCCCGACTTTCTGGCAGATGCTGCAAAGCATCCTGGCAGCAGCCTTCGGGGTGCAGAGCGGCAAGAACCGCGCCCGCGACTTCAACCACGGCAAGGCCAGCCACTTCATTGCGCTGGGCACCGTGTTCACCTTGCTCTTCATTCTGGTACTGATCGGGCTGGTGCAACTGGCCATGCACCTTACCGCCCGCTGAACAGCAGTCCGCCCGCAGATGTCCATTCTGCGGGCGGTTTACTGTTACCCATCGCGTGATGTCACTGGTGGCTGACCCAATACACCGCGGTCACCACAACCAGGATGATCAGACAGAGTATCGCCCAGGCATCGACACTGCTGTCATTCTTACCCGCTTTGGTCGAGTTTCCCATTGCATCGCCTCTTGTAGTGGTTATGGGAATGCATGTCACCCGTTGCAGTTAAGTCCAGCAATGCCCATTGCTCAAGCAGGGGCTTTTCAATAATCGACGGGGGCCTTGAGAAACGGATAACGGTAATCGGCCGGATGCCCCTGGGCGCTGTAGCGGTTGAAATCCAGGCCGTAGTCGGCCTGCTCCTGCAGGTTCAACCAGCGCCGCGCCCGCAGCGGGTCGATCAACTGCAGGACCGGTACCTGAAATTCGCGACGGCCATCGAGCTCGCTTGGCAGTTTCAGCGCATCATCGTGCAGTAACACCATAGCCCAGCCGCCCAGCGAGAAGTGCCCACCCATCAGCACGCTCAGGCGCCCGTCAATGCGCGCCTGCAAGGCCGCCTGCGAACTGTTGACGGCGCTGAACAGCACGTCCTTGCCCGGCACGCGCCCTACTTCTTCAAACGCCTGCATGGCACCCAAGGCCATCTCGTCGTTGGCCGACCACACCAGCTCGATCTTCGGGTAACGCTGCAACAGTTGCGTTGCCTGCTCGTACGCGCGCTGCCTGCCCCAGCCGCCATACACCACCTGGCGCAGGCGCACTTCAGGGTGCTCGGCCAGGGCGCGGCGCATGCCTTGCTCGCGCAGCTGCGAAGCCGGAGTGTTCTTGAGCCCGGAAAACGCCAGTAATTCCAGCGGCCGGGTCAGGCCCGGCTGGGCACGCAAGGCTATCAGCATCTTGAGCATCTGGTAGCCGGCCTGCTCGTCATTGCCCACCAGGGTCCCGAGCAACGGCGGGTACTTGTCCGGGTTGTTGTCGATCAGCTCGGCCTGGTTCGGCGTCAGGCCGTTGTTGACCAGAAACAGCTTGACCCCGCTGCCGCGGGACAGGCGGATAATCTCCGGAGCGATGTACTGTTCGTTGACCAGCACCAGGTAGTCCGGGCGCTGCTGGCCTTCGAGCACTTCAACGGCCTGGGTCAGTGCCAGCTCCGGCCGGCGCTCGCTGTACCTGATACTCAACTGCATGCCCAGGTCGTCGGCGGCGGCCTGCATGAAACGCGAATAACTGACCCAGAAGGTCTCGTTGGAATAGCCCGGATTGAGAAACACCACTGAAGCCGCCTGCGCGCCAGCCACCAGTGGCAGGCTCAGGCAAAGGCTTTGGCACAAGGCCTTGAGCATGCGTTGACGCTCCCGCTATTCAAACCACCCATTATAACCGGCCGTAGTGGCACATTGGCTAAACGCCATTCAGTCTCACTTAGTCCAAATGGTTCTTTTCATATGCAAAAACTTCACTTTTGCGCATAAACGCAAACTGCTATCTTTCTTCGGCTCCGCATCGGAGTGCGCGGCCGTGCGCGCGATTAGCTGCAAGCAGCTTGAGAACAGGACCCCTATGTACGTATACGACGAGTACGATCAGCGGATCATCGAGGACCGCGTCAAGCAGTTCCGTGATCAGACCCGCCGCTACCTGGCCGGTGAACTGAGCGAAGAAGAGTTCCGCCCCCTGCGCCTGCAAAATGGCCTCTATGTCCAACGTTTTGCCCCGATGTTGCGGGTCGCCGTGCCGTATGGCCAGCTGACGTCGCGCCAGACACGGATGCTGGCGAAGATCGCGCGCGACTACGACAAGGGCTACGCCCACATCAGCACCCGGCAGAACGTGCAATACAACTGGCCAGCCCTGGAAGACATCCCGGAAATTCTGGCAGAGCTGGCCACCGTGCAGATGCACGCGATCCAGACCAGCGGCAACTGCCTGCGCAACGTCACCACCGACCAGTTCGCCGGTGTCGCTGCCGATGAAGTGATCGACCCGCGTCCATGGTGCGAGATCGTCCGCCAGTGGACCACCTTCCACCCGGAATTCGCCTACCTGCCGCGCAAGTTCAAGATCGCCATCAATGGCTCGAGCAGCGACCGCGCGGCCATCGAAGTGCACGATATCGGCCTGGAGCCGGTGTACAACGCAGCCGGCGAACTGGGTTTCCGCGTACTGGTCGGTGGCGGCCTGGGCCGTACCCCGGTGGTCGGCGCCTTCATCAACGAGTTCCTGCCCTGGCAGGACCTGCTCAGCTACCTTGACGCGATCCTGCGGGTGTACAACCGCTACGGCCGTCGCGACAACAAGTACAAGGCGCGGATCAAGATCCTGGTCAAGGCGCTCACCCCTGAAGTGTTTGCCGAGAAGGTCGAGGCCGAGATGGTCCACCTGCGCGGCGGCAGCAGCACCCTGACCGAAGCCGAAGTGCACCGCGTGGCCAAGCACTTCGTCGACCCGGACTACCAGGCGCTGGACAACCTCGACTTCAGCGAACTCGAACAACAGCACCCGGGCTTTGCCCGCTGGCGCACGCGCAACGTGCTGGCGCACAAGAAGCCCGGCTACGTGGCCGTGACCCTGTCGCTCAAGCCCACCGGCGTGGCGCCAGGCGACCTGACCGACAAGCAACTGGATGCCGTCGCCGACCTCGCCGAGCGCTACAGCTTCGGCCAGCTGCGCACCTCCCACGAGCAGAACATCATCCTCGCCGACGTCGAGCAGAGCCAGTTGCACGCCCTGTGGCTGGAGCTGCGCGAAAATGGCCTGGCCACGCCGAACATCGGCCTGCTGACCGACATCATCTGCTGCCCGGGCGGTGACTTCTGCTCGCTGGCCAACGCCAAGTCGATCCCGATCGCCGAATCCATCCAGCGCCGTTTCGACGACCTCGATTACCTGTTCGACATCGGTGAGCTGGACCTGAACATCTCCGGTTGCATGAACGCCTGTGGTCACCACCACGTCGGCCATATCGGCATCCTCGGGGTGGACAAGAAAGGCGAAGAGTTCTACCAGGTCTCCCTGGGTGGCAGCGCCAGCCGCGACGCCAGCCTGGGCAAGATCCTCGGCCCTTCCTTTGCCCAGGACGACATGCCGGATGTGATCGAGAAGCTGATCGACGTCTACGTTGAAAGACGTACCGAAGACGAGCGCTTCATCGACACCTACCAACGTATTGGCATCGACCCATTCAAGGAACGCGTCTATGCAGCGAATCATTAAGAACAACGAGATTGTCGATGAAACCTGGCACCTGCTGCCCAAGGACTTCAGCATCGACGAAGTGACCAACTGCGACGACTACATTGTTCCGCTGCAGCTGTGGCGTGAACACGGCCATATGCTCATGGCCCGCGACGGCGGCCTGGGCGTATGGCTGGACGCCGATGAAGAAGCGGAAGAGATCGGCGAAGTCGCCAACCAGTTCCAGGTCATTGCCCTGAACTTCCCGGCCTTCACCGACGGGCGCAACTACTCCAATGCGCGCCTGCTGCGCGACCGCTACAAGTTCACCGGCGAGCTGCGTGCCATTGGCGACGTGCTGCGTGACCAGCTGTTCTACATGAAGCGTTGCGGCTTCGATGCCTTCGCCCTGCGTGCCGACAAGGACCCGGTCGAAGCGCTGCAAAGCCTGCAAGACTTTTCGGTGACCTACCAGGCCGCCACTGACGAACCGCAGCCGCTGTTCCGTCGTCGCTGAATGCATCGCGGGGCAAGCCCGCTCCTACCGATGTCATCTGGTGGGAGCGGGTTTGCCGGCTATTTACAGACGGGTGACCTGATCGGGAATACTGTTCCAGATCTGCGTGGTCAAGGTCTCGATCAAACGCTGCTCATCGGCGCCGCGACGTTGCTGGATGGTTTCCACTCGCGTGCGATAAACCTGATCGCGCATTGAACCCTTGTCTGCCTCCAGCGCTTCGAGCCGGGCAAAGAAAGGCTTGTTGACTTCGTCGAAACGCTCACCGTAGCGCGATTTGAGAAAGGTTATCCAGAAGTCCCGACTGGCAATCGTTTCTCTCAATGCCTGAGCTGTTTCGGCCGCCAGCACTTCGGTTTCGGCACCGTCCAATTGCCCTTCGGTGACATTGGCCATGTGCGCGAACCGCATGCCTTCCGGCTGCCCCGGCAGCTCCAGGCGCCTGGCCAGCCCGATCCGATAGGCCAGGCGCACTTCCACATCGTCGACCCGCAGCCCTGCTGCACGGCGCGCGGCGATATCGCGCAAGGCAATACGTTCGACCGCATCCAGCCGGCTCAAGCCACGCGCCAGGTCGATCAGTGCGTACTCGGTGCCCACGGCTGTGCCTGCCTCGTAGGCCTCTTGCACCAGCACCAGTACCTCCAGCTGGCTGAACACCAGGATGACGCCGTCTGCGCAGGTATTCGGATGCGCCACGAACTCGAACAGCTCTTCGCGCAGACGGGTACTGTCGCTGGCGGCCTTGAGCATCCGCCAGACCCGCTCACACAACGCCCGGTAAGCCTGAGTGAAATCGGTACTGCTGCGCAGGTCATTGAGCAGACGGAAGAACTCGCCGCTCTCAGGCTGCTCAGACAAGGCTTGCCAATGGGCGCGAACCTGCGCCGCCCGGTCGGCGTCGGTGCCCTCCAGCCAGAGATCCACACCCTGCGACGGCGTTGGCAATGGCGCGACATGAGGGCCACGCAGCGCAGGGCTTATACCCATGCTCCATTCAGTCCTTCGGCGGTAGACCTCCAGCCGTGTGAGGCTGTCGGCATCCAGCGGGTTACCGTGCAAGACGGTAGCGCGGTTGACCCTCTCGACACGCTGCACATGCTCGACCGGCTCAAGCACGGTCTGTGCAATGCTGGTGATCTGGTTGTCACGCAGGTCCAGCAATTCCAGCCTTTCCAGCTCGAACACGCCTGCCGGCCAAGTGCTGATTCCGGTATGCATCAAGCACAGATTGAGCAGTTGCGCCAGCGTGCCCACCGCAGGTGGCTGGCCGAGAGGGTTTTCGTTCAGGTTCAGCAGCTTCAGGCTGGTCAGCCGCGCAAGTACTGTGCTGTTCACTTGGTCCATCACCAGACGGTTGCGTTGCAGCTCCAACTTGGTCAAACCCTGCAACTCAGCCAGCGCATCGGCAAGCATGGTCAGGCGATTATTGCTGAGGTTGAGCCAGCGCAGCCTGGTGAACACCTGCAAAAAACCCGACGGCACCGATTGCAGGTTCATGCCTGAAAGGCGCACGTCAGCCACATGACTGAAGTCTGCCGTCAACGTCGGCAGCGCGCCGAGGCGCAGGTTGCTCAGATCCAGTTGGTAACCGATGAAACGCCCGTCGCCGGCATGCGCACGGGCGGTTTCCCGGCGCCAGGCTTTCTTGATTTTCTCGGCAACCTGGCGCAACACCCGTTCATGGACAACTTGAATGCGATCGTCGCCAGCATCCGTGTATTGCCCACGCTCGACCCACTGATTCAAGGCATCGGTCAGTTGCCTGTATTCACTGCGACGACGCTCCAGTGCTGCGAGCCTGTCGGCATCGGTCAGGCCCAGCTCTTCAAGGAAGCGTTCAGCCTGCTCCGGCTCCAGGATCGGGTAGAGGCTGCGCAACTGAATGAGCAAGCCACTGTCGAAACGGCGGTCGGCAGCACCGCGACCGCTGAGCGGATAGCCGATACGGCCATCGGCCAGGCGCATGGGCGTACGCAGCCAGGGGCGTACAGGTTGCTGGCCGATCAATTTCGAGGCCCGAAGCCGGTCACTGCTCGCCAGTGCCGTCAATTGCGTACGCAGGCGCATGGGTTGGTAAAGCTGCAGCCCCAGCGCCTGACGCTCACTGTCAGGCAGGGCCTTGAGCAGTGCGCCGGCCATATCATCGTTGACCGTCAACTCGTTACCTTCGGCATCATAGGCACTGTAACGGCCGTCCTTGCGCAGCAAGGTCTTCAGTGTTGCGTCAGGCTCTCCGGCGGCCATAAGCAACTGGCCATCAGCCGAACCTTCATGCACCTGCAGGCGCACCTGGCCACTCCAGCCGGGCAAGTGCTCCAGCAGGCCAACCATCAGCCGGTCACTGTCCAGGCTCGCCAGCCTGGGCTCGAACATCCCTTCCATGGCGCGGTTCAGGCGAACCTGGCGCTGGTACAGCCGGGCTTCCTCCGCCAGGCGCAGGGGAACCCGGGCGAGCACTTGGCGCATTTGCTCCAGCTCAGCCGGGGTCGCATGGCCAACCAGCTCTTCGGCGGCTTGCAGGGCCAGCGCAGGGAAGCTTCGCTGCAGCAGGCGCACTTCAGCGCTGGCCTGCTCGCCTGGGGTGGCATAGATACTGTCGAAAATGGCCACGCGCCGTTGTTCAGCACGGGTCGCCAAGGCGTCGCGCAGCACCTGCAGTCGTTCGCTTCGCGGCACATGGACACCTACCAGGCGCTTGATGGCCGGTTCATCCAGACGCTGCAGAATCACTTCCGGCAAGCGGTTGTCGTGCAGCTCACTCATCAACACCTTGAACGTCTCGGTATCGGGCCACCGATCGAGGCCGTAGATCGCTGAGTCGCCCGATAACCCGGCGCCTCGAAATACTTCGATCGGCAGGTTCAGCCAGCCTGGCAGCTCTGTCGCCAGTACCGCACTGAATCCGCGGCCAATACCTCCTGGCGAGCCGCTGCGCAGCTTGCCGATCCAGGTATCGAGCTGACGGTCCAGGCGCAAACGCTGCAGGGTATCGGCCAGCAGCGGCGGCAGCGCCCGCTGGCCAGCATGGACCGCACGCAAGGTATTGTCATCGATACCACTGATTTCGCCCGCCTGCAGCAACTCGGTGTCAGTCAGCCCCTCGGTGGCGTGTCCTGAACGGCGCAGCAGCTGCAGACGGCTCCAGGCCAATGGCTGCTCGCCATGGGCCAGCCAGGCACCGTCGCTATTGTGATCGAGCAAGGGGCGGTAGGCCGTTGGGTCAGATGGGTGCAAGACCTGCCACTGGCCGTCGCCTGCCTGGGCAACCTCGAAGGTGTCGCTGCCCAGGCGGATGTAGCGCTTGCCATCTGCCAGGTAATGGCCATTGGCATCAGGTTCGATCCCTTGCAGATTAACTTCACGGGCGTAGTCGCCCAGCGCAGGCTGCCACAATCGCTGCTGACCGTCTGGCAGCCTGACCTTGACCAGGCCATTGATCGTCTCGCTCGCCGCGACCGGCTCGAGCGCCCTGCCGGCGACGCCCAGCCCGGCGACGATGGCGATGTTGAGGCCGACCGACTTGAGGTGCGCCCAGGCTTCGTCCAGATCGCCAGCCTCCCAGGCATGGGCCCCTTCGACCACCTCGCCGATCAGTTGCGCCGCAGCCACTGCAGCCATCACGGCACCGAGCGACGGGACAAAGAACGCGGCGGCATTGAGCAGGTTGAAACCGATCGACTCCCAGTAAGCGAGACGGGCGCGCCAGGCCTGGTCGTCGACGTCAGCACTCGGCACCGCCAGGGCACGGGCGTCATCCTTGATCTTCTGCACATGGCGATCCTGCAAATAGCCAAACAGCTCCTGGTCGATGAACGTCTCGCGCACATGCAGGTTGGCGCCCGGGTTCGGCCGCCGCCAGTACAGGCCATCGCCATCATTGACCAGGTGATACAGGGTATCCTGCAGCCGCGACAACACATGTTCTTGCGACGAGTGCGGCACATAGCTGCGCAGCAGTGCCTGGTAGGCGGGTTGGCGTAATCTGACCTTGAGGTCATCCCTGGCCGCGCGCACCGACGGGTACTCCTTGAGCGGCGCGTCAGGCGCCCCCGGCAGGTAGAGGAGCACCGGCTCGACGCCATTGTCGTCACGCTCGGGACCGATCACCAGCACCTCGGACAACGGCACGCCAAACATGCTCAGCTGGCTGCAGCGCACCGGCTTGCCACCCCAGCGTGGTGCCCGCCCGCCCTGGACCAGCTCCAGCAGCACCGCGCGGGCCTGCTCGCTGATCTGCTGTTTGAGAAAAGCGACCTGCAGACGGACCCGCAGCAGGTCCTTGTACAGTTCGATGGCCAGGCTACGGCGCCTGGTGCTGCTGCGCGGATGCTCGAACACCTCACCCAGGTGGCGCTGGTACTGCCCACCCAGATCCAGGTCATGGCACAAGCGGGCAAACGCCTGGGGCTCGATATCGAGCTTTTGCGAGTAGCGGTAGCGAAAACGCGGGTAGCCCTGCTCGCTACCCGGCACCCGCTCAAGGAAGAACGCATCCTTGGGGGCCAGCGCGGTACCGTCTTCAAACTCGCTGTCGGCGGCAAAGTTCTGCAACGCGGCCTGCATCAGGCGCTGGCGGCGCGGGACGGTCTTGAGCATTGACCCCAGCAACACCGATTCGCGCTCGATACGCACGAACTCATCGTTGTCGATATCAGGCTCGACACCGAGGTCAGCCTTGAGGCGGGCCTTGAGCAAGGGTTCGCAAAACGCACCGATGCCCTTGAAGTCCTTCAGCTCACGGGCCAGGCGCTGCCCGGAACGGCGGCTGCGCACCTGGTAATCGGCCAACAGTTTTTTTTCAACTTCGCTGGCGCTCGCAAACCAGTCGCCCTGGTCGCGACCATGCTGTTCCGGCAGCAGGTGGGCGCCCATCTGGTCGAAGTTTTCGGGCCTGGCGTGCCTGATCCAGGCGGGCAGGCGTTGCAAGATGAAGGGGCCATGCAGGCCGGGAACGGATACTGGAGGGGGGGTGGTCATGGCAGGTCTCCTGTTGGCTTGAACGCCTAGGAGACCTGCCGGTAGCACCACCTGGGTGCTAATTAATGCTTGCGCATTGCGCGCCGCGGGGGTTGCCGGTTACCAAAGACGCCCACTGAGACGGCTCCAGAGCTTGACCGCCAGATGCTCGAGCGAACCACTGGCCGCCAGGCCGACGCGCTCCTGCAGGCTTTTGCGTTCGGCAAAGTGCAGGTGGTAGAGGTTGGCTTCGCGGGCTCGCTGACTCAGGTACTCATCGCTGGTCATCAACTGGTCGACCAGTTGCTTGTTCAGCGCCGCAACGCCGAGCCAGACTTCACCGGTAGCCACATCATCAATGTGCAACTGCGGGCGATAGCGCGAAACAAAATCCTTGAACAGCTGGTGGGTGATATCCAGGTCTTCCTGGAACTTTTCCCGGCCCTTCTCGGTGTTCTCGCCAAACACGGTCACAGTGCGTTTGTATTCACCGGCGGTGAACACCTCGAAGTCGACATCGTGCTTTTTCAGCAGGCGGTTGACGTTGGGCAACTGCGCCACCACGCCGATCGAACCGAGGATGGCAAACGGCGCGCTGACGATCTTGTCGCCGATGCAGGCCATCATGTAACCACCACTGGCAGCGACCTTGTCGATGCACACCGTCAATGGCACGCCGGCCTGGCGAATTCGCGCCAGTTGCGAAGCGGCCAGGCCATAGCTGTGAACCATGCCGCCGCCGCTTTCCAGGCGCAGCACCACCTCGTCCTGGGCCGTGGCCAGGCTCAGCACGGCGCTGATTTCATGGCGCAGGCTCTCGGTGGCCGAGGCCTTGATGTCGCCGTCAAAGTCGAGGACGAACACCCGGCTTTTTTCTTCGGGCTTTTTCTTCTGCTGTTTTTCGGCCTTGGCCTGCTGCTTGCGCAAGGCCTTGAGCTGGGCCTTGTCCAGCAGGCTGCTTTCCAGGCGCTCGCGCAAGTCCTTGTAGAACTCGTTGAGCTTGTTGACCTGCAACTGCCCGCCGCCCTTGCGCCGGCCCTTGCCGCGCAAACCGGCAATCGCCGAGAGGACAATCAGAAACGCGATCACCAGGGTCGCGGTCTTGGCGAGAAAGCTTGCGTACTCTGCAAGAAACTCCACAGTAACTCCTTAACATGCCTGCGCCCGTACGGCGCGAACCGATAGTCAAGCATACCGAGGCCGCCCTGCCCCTGCCAGCGTAGGAAATGTTCGGCAATGCAGTTCAAACGCTCTTTTCAAACGCTTGTATGTTTTTTCGTTGACAGCCCGACGGTGGCAACCTAACCTCGGCTCATCCTTAGCGCAGGCGGACGACGTGGGCAGTATCTACCTGATTCGACATGGCCAGGCTTCATTTGGTGCAGACGACTATGACGTCCTCTCGCCCGTGGGCATGCGCCAGAGCGAGGCCCTCGGCGAGCATCTGGCGCAACTGGGCCTGCGCCTGGACCGCTGCCTGGCCGGCGACCTGCGCCGCCAGCAGGATACCGCGCGCCTGGCCCTGGCACGCCTGCAGGCAGCCGGTGCTGCGGTACCGGCGCTGGAAACCGACAACGCCTTCAACGAATTCGATGCCGATGGTGTAATCCGCGGCCTGCTGCCCGGCCTGTTGCCGGACGAGCCTGAGGCCTTGCACGTGTTGCGCAACGGCACGCAGAACCGCAGCGAGTTCCAGCGCCTGTTCGCCCTGCTGGTGCAGCGCTGGCACGCTGGCGAACATGCCTGCGAAGGCGCCGAGAGCTGGCAGGGGTTTGTCCAGCGTGTCGACGGCGGCCTGCAGCGGGTGCTGCAACAGGCCGGCAACGGCGACAACATTGCGATCTTTACTTCGGGCGGCACCATCGCCGCCCTGCTCCACCTGGTGACCCGTATCACTGCCGGCCAGGCTTTCGAGCTGAACTGGCAGATCATCAACACCTCGCTCAGCCAATTGAAGTTTCGTGGCCGCGAGGTGGCCCTGGCTTCCTTCAACAGCCAGGCCCATGTGCAGCTGTTGAAGGCGCCGGAGCTCATCACCTACCGATGAACCCCGGCTCGTTGTGACCTCAACCGTCACGCAAATCACTTAATAAGGAACACACCATGAGCGATGTAGCAAAAGCCGTCGAAGCGATGAAAGCCAAATTCAACCCAGCCGCTGCCGCCGGCCTGGACCTGGTTTTCGGTTTCAACATCACTGACGAAGACAAGCACTACGCCCTCATCGTCAAGGATGGCACCTGCGAAATCCAGGAAGGCGAAAACGCCGACGCCAACTGCACCCTGGTGCTGGACAGCGAAACCCTCAAGGGTATCGTCAGCGGCGACACCGACGGCATGCAGGCTTTCATGGGCGGCAAGCTGCGCGTTGAAGGCGACATGATGCTGTCGATGAAACTGAGCGAGCTGTTCCCGGCCTGATCGGCTTGCAGCGATAAAAAACCGAAGCCTGGGCTTCGGTTTTTTTTTGCCGTACATCGCAGTGTCAGGCCGGCGCCACCGGTGTGATGACTTCCTCGGTCAATGTCACAGACAGCGCTGCACGCTGCTGACCGACAAGGGTCTCCAACCTGTCACGCCATTGCGTCATACGCTCAGGATCATGAGCCACCGTCGCAACCGATGCCGGCTGCACTTGCATGGCCATCGCCAGCAGATCTCTCACTTCATCGTCCAGCGCCTCTGGTTGCTCGCGCCCTTCAGCCAGCGCATTGAGGTAATCCCTGGCCATTCGTGCGCGCTCATTGAGCAACCCATAACGCTCTGCAAACACCGCTCGCAGGTAGCCGGCCCAGTAGCCTTCAGTGCGAAGCCAATTGCCCAGTTCACGGGCTTCGCTGCTCGACACCGCATCCAGCGCCGCTTGCAAGTGGGTCTCTGTGATCCAGTCGTGGGGGGTGCGAATCGCCCGCCCCAGCAATGGCAGGGTCATCGGCAAGCGCTGGGCCAACCTGAAGTGAAAGTCCTCGAACACCTCGTACTGTTCGATTGCCCGCCCAGGCTGGCGCCACTCATGAAAATGCGCCTCGACGTAACGAAACAAGGCGCGCGAGCGGCCGCGCAAACGCCCTTGAGTGATCAATACGCTGCGTGCGTCCCCCCTCTGCTGGATGGCTCGTTGCGCCTGCGCGTACTCCAGCACCTGGTCAAGGATGTAGAAGTCATCACGCGCCTCGTTGGTGTAGAGCACCACGGCTCTACCAATCGCTTCGCGCAGCACCTGCCGCTCATACATCTGGTCAAACAGAGAATGCACTGTTTGCAAGAATGCATCGCGGTTGAGCCAGGCGGACTCGGTACGACTCATGCGTTCAAGGACATCGAAGAGCAGACGCATGCCAACGCCCTGATTCTCGCGCATGATCTGCCAATTGACTCTTTGCAAAGCATTACCACCTTCGACCAGGTTCATGACCGGTTCGTGCTGCGCCCACTCCATCGCACGATGGGGGTTGCCCGCTGCGATCATTTCCCCCTCCACCCTGGCGCGTTCAGCCTGCGGCAGGTACGGCAGCGTCAGCCTCAATCCCGGCACCCGCCCAGCCCCCGCCGGGACTTGTGTGAAATGGTTACCCAGCAGCGATACCAGGGTCAACGAGGGCAAGGTTTCCAGGCCCTGCGGCCACTCGGTGATCCCGGTCTGGTCCAGGCGCAATCGCTGCAGCCCCGTCAGGCTGCCCAGCTGAGGCGCCCTCCCCAGAGGGTTGCCGGAGAGGTCAAGGTGCTGCAGGCGGGTCAAACCCTGCCACTGGCCCACGGTGTCGGCGTCGAGGGTGATCTGGTTGTTGATCAGCATTAGTCGGTGCAACTGCGCCAACGACACCAATGCCCCAGCTTCGAACCGAGCCTGACTGGCAAAAATGGACAACTCCCTGAGGGTATCGATGGCAGCCAGTGCCGCAAGATGCTCCGTGGTCCAGAGCGTCGGGGCAGGTGTGGCAAACTCGATGTACAACGCTGTAAGACTGGTTGAGTGGCGCAATGGCGCCAAGGCTTCGGGGCTCATACCCGGACAGGTAAGGAGCAGATACTCCAGCGCCGGCAACTGACCGATGTCGGTGGGCAAGGATTGCAGCGCAATACCTTCGATCTGCAGGTCGCGCAGATTGGGAAACGCCCGCAGAAATCCATCGGGAATGCTGGTGATGTCCAGGGCGCTGAGCACCAGAATCTCCACCCCCGCCAGCTCGCCGTTCAATACTGGCAGGCTGTCGAGCGCCAGCCCGCTCAGACGCAACTGGATGCCGCCCGATGGCAGCCTGATCACCCGGTTGTCGACCGCGCGCAAGCGCCACGCAGCGCTAAGCAGTTGGGCAATTTGCTGGCGTTGCTGACTCCTCACCCAGTAATGCTGGTCATGCCCGTGCAGCACGATATCGAATGCACGGCCCTCTACCCAGTTGTCCAGTGAAACGCTGAATGCAATCGATGCTCGCTCAAGCGCTGCCACGGCTTGTTCACTCTGCTCCTGACTGCCGGCCAGGCGTTCAAGCCGCACGGCGATCTGCTCGGGCGTGTCGTCGACGAACATGGCCTCCAGGCGCTGTTGCAGTGTGCGCGAGCCGAACAACCTGTTGACCACGCTATGGCCCGGGTAGGCCCGGCGCCCCGCCACAGCCGGCAGACTGGGTTCAAGCCAGCGCGGCGGTGCCGCGATCCCCAGCAGCCTGCGCGCGCGCTCCGGCTGCTCGGTCGCCAGGTCACGCAGCCTGCGGCGCAACGCTTCGGCACTGGCCATGGAGGTCGGCAAGGCGTTTCTCGTGAGTGCCGGCAAGGCGGCGAACAGGCCGGCAAAAAACCCATAGCGTGCGCTGCTGGTGGTACCAAGGCCCAGGCCGCCGGCGTCATACAGGTGCCAGTTCTGTTCGGTGCGCACCAGCACACGGCTGTTGGTTGCGCTTACCTCGCCCACGCTCGCTACCAGGCGGCCAGTGCGGGTGGACTCACGTAACTCCAGGCGCAATTGCCCAGGCCAGCCGGGTAGATACTCCAGGAGGCTCAATGCCAGTCGCTGGGTGTCTTCGTTGTGCAGATAGCCAAGCTCGAAGTCGGTGAAAGCCTGACTCAGCCGAACACGGCGCGAGACTTCCACCACACGCTCGGTCAATTCCATGGATGGCTCTTGTCTGGCTTGCCAAAGTGCTCGCTCGCGTACATCCACCGTACGTAGCACCTGCGCCGCTACCGACCGGGTCAAGCCGGGGAACAGTCGCTGCAAGGTCATCAGTACCTGCTCGTCATCCACCGGTACATCCAGCAAGGAGGGCGCAGAATGGTGGTAGAACTGTTCGAAAAGGGCTCGACGCACGCGCTCCAGGCCGTTCGCCAGGTCGGCGCACACTGAAGCCCACCGGGATGCGTTACCCTCCTGCGGTTCTTCCTCGTCGTCGCTCAGGTCACGTCGACGCCGTGGCGCATCCGCCAGCACCTCGACTACCCGGTCGATCAGGCGATTATGCTGCAGATCAGCGCGAGACACCTTCAAGGGCTCTACCCCTTCTTGGCCATCACCGTGCACTTGCAACGGCGCCCCCCAATACTCGACGCTGTCATAGAGCTCTATGGTTTTACCAGGTGGCCAGTTCGGCAGCTTCACCAGAATTTGCACGACGGGCGAGTAGTCCTCAGCCAGCAGGCTTCCCCGGCGAGCCCGGCTGATCAAACCCAGCACCTGACGATCCGCGGCAAGGCGCAACAGCGTTTCGTGCAGCACGATAGGTAGTGGCAGGTCGTCTCGGAAAACCTGACGCAGTTCATCGATCGTCACGCCGCTGATGTCGCCAAGCAGTTGCAGTTCGGCTGCTGCGAACCGCTCAACGACAGTTCCCAGGCGGCGCAGCAAGGTCGCTTTGCTCCAGCGTTGCGGTTGCTCCATCACATGGTGCCAGGCGCCCTGACCATTATGTTCCAGCACCGGGCGGAACAACGACGGGTCCCTGGGCGACAGGATTCGCCATTTATCCAGTTCGGTGTCTTTCTCGACCTGGTAGATATCGTTGTCGATCCGTACCCACTGTTTACCGTCGGCATCATAGATTCCGTTCTGACGGTTCGGCGCCAACTGGTTCTTCCAGCGCACGTCCTGCGCATAAGGCAACAGGTCGGGATGCCATAGCTGTTCACGGCCATCGTCCAGGCGTACCACAACCAGGCGGGCCATGGCTGAAGGCACCGTCAGCTCATCCTCTTCTTCGCCATCGGCAATCGCGGCGTTGAGCAAGATCGCGCGCAAGAAAGCTTGCCCGGTCTCCTGCACCCTTACATTCCAGTGATCGGCGCCATGGAAGAATCTCGCCAGCAGTTTTGCCGCCAGAACGACAGTGAAGGCTACCCCCATCACGGGCATGAACAGCGTCGCGCCCCCCAGAACCGCCAAAGTGGTGTTGTAGCCTGCGTCCAGATCACCACGAAGCATCTCATCACAGTCCTGACTGCTCACCACCAGCGCACGAGACTGATCCTTGATGTACTGAACGCTTTCGTTATAGAGCACATCGAACAGCTCGCGGCTTACGTCAACCTGCTGCCAATGCTGGGCACGGCGCAGACTTTGCGGGTCCACCAGCAGGTCAAGAAAACCTGGCCGTTCCTTGATTGTGGCAAAGCTGGCGAGAAACCGCCGAAACCCCCGATCCGCCAGTCGACTGATCAGGTCAGTCTTGAAGGCCTCGAGCGATGCATACTGCTTGAACGGATGCAGCGGATCGCCCGGGATGTAGACAATGCAGGGGACAATCTCAGTCGAGTCGACTGTGGAAGGCGCTATGATCACGATCTGCGTCAACGCCACACCGAACAGCGCCAGACGGGTACACAGGCTGGCGTCGAAAACATTGCCCTGGGCCAAGGCAACTTTCAGGGGCGCATCGGCCGGTGCGTCAGCGGACTGTCTCAGCAACGCCCGCACCGTTGCATACCCCTGTTCGTCGAGATCGTCCCTGATACGGGCAATGTTGGCTTGCACCTCCATCAGGTCGCGCATAGCGGTCTTTTTCTTGCTGCGCAGAACATCCTTGTCGCCGCCCATGAGCAGCACGTTTTCCAGGTGTTCCTGATAGCGTTTGCCCAGGTCCAGCTCGCGACAACCCTCAGCGAAATCAGCCGCAGAGATCGAGAGCAGGTCAGGATAGGGAGCTTCACTGTCGGTTGCGGTCAGCACGCTGGTCTTGTCGCTTGCCAGCGCGATCAGTTCATCGCGGCTGAAGTTCTTCAACGCTGCCTCGAACAGCGAAACGCTGGAAATTCGAAAGCCGGCGGTGCGCCTCACAAAACGAGCCTCGAGGATATCAACAGTCACGTTGAAGCGGGTCTGGAGCCAGTTTTCAAGTACAGGTTCGCAAAATTCATAGGCGCTTTGCAGGTCGGCGAAGGCCCGGGCAGCTTCGTGGCGCGAAGCATGGCTGCGGGCCTGGCTGGCATGCAAGGCGTTGCGCATTGGCCGGGAGGCGCTGCGCAACCATTGCGGCTGGCTGGAGGTTGCACTGTCGGGCAGCATGGCCGCCAGCTCCGAGCGTTTGAGCCGCGCGATCCAGGAGGGGACGCGCGCCTGTAGAAAGGCGACGTTAGGGTGAGAGGATGTCATGGTGTACGTCACTCCAGCGGTTTGGGATAGGCCAGTTGAATTCAACCCGCCCGCTTCGGTGCGTTAGATATATGTAGCCTTGCCGGTCATGGCGGCGCAGGCACATCAGGCACAGTGATCGCAGCGCAACACAGCGGTCTATAACAGCTGGGCAACGCTTGTTAGGGGATGGGCAACCTATTAAATTGCCAATGATCCGCCCCACCGATCATAAGGGAAACGAATGACGCTCACCGACCAGTCCACCCAGGTCCGCCCCGGCGAAGAACTCGACGCTGCGGTGATCGACCCTTATCTGAAGGCGCACATTCCGGGCCTGAGCGGCTCACCGAGCATCAGCCAGTTCCCCGGCGGCGCCTCGAACCTGACCTATCTGGTGCAGTACCCCGGGCGCGAGTTCGTACTGCGTCGGCCACCCTTTGGCCACAAGGCCAAATCCGCCCATGACATGGGCCGCGAGTTTCGCATCCTCAACCAGCTCAACAGCGGTTTCCCCTACTGCCCCAAGGCTTACGTGCACTGCACCGACGAGGCGCTGATCGGCGGTGAGTTCTACGTCATGGACCGGGTCAAGGGCATCATCCTGCGCTCGGACCTGCCACCGGAGCTGGGCCTGGATGCGCAGCGTACCGAGGCGCTGTGCAAGAGCTTCATCGAGCGCATGGTCGAACTCCACCAGGTGGACTACAACGCTTGCGGCCTGGGTGACCTGGGTAAACCCGAAGGCTATGTGCAACGCCAGATCGAGGGCTGGGCCAGCCGCTACGAAAAAGCCCTGACCGCGGATGCGCCACGCTGGGAAAAGGTCATCGCCTGGCTGCGCGAGAAGATGCCCGCCGATCACCCCAAGCCTGCGATCGTGCATAACGACTATCGCTTCGACAACGTCATCCTCGATGCCGACAACCCCATGCGCATCATCGGTGTGCTCGACTGGGAAATGACCACCCTCGGCGACCCGCTGATGGACCTGGGCAACACCCTGGCCTACTGGATTCAAGCCGACGACCCGGCGCCGGTGCAGCTGATGCGCCGCCAACCGAGCAATGCCCCGGGCATGCTGACCCGCCAGCAGTTCGTCGACTACTACGCTGAACGCGCCGGCATCAAAATCGACAACTATGACTTCTATTACACCTACGGCCTGTTCCGCCTGGCCGGCATTGTCCAGCAGATCTACTACCGGTTCTTCCACGGCCAGACCCAGGACAAGCGCTTCGCCCAGTTCATTCACATGAACAAGCTGCTGGAGCACATGAGCCTGCAGGTCATCGCCAAGTCCCCACTCTGACGACTACAACAAGGAAAAGACCATGTCCAAGACTCACCTGTTCGACCTCGACGGCAAAGTCGCCTTCGTTTCCGGCGCCAGTCGCGGCATCGGCGAAGCCATCGCCCACCTGCTGGCCCAGCAAGGCGCCCACGTGATCGTCTCCAGCCGCAAGCTAGAGGGCTGCCAGCAGGTTGCCGATGCAATCATCGCCGCCGGTGGCAAGGCCACTGCGGTTGCCTGCCATATCGGTGAGATGGAGCAGATCGGCCAGGTCTTCGCCGGCATTCGCGAGCAGTTCGGGCGCCTGGACATCCTGGTCAACAACGCTGCCACCAACCCGCAGTTCTGCAATGTGCTGGACACTGATCTTGGCGCCTTCCAGAAGACCGTCGACGTCAACATCCGCGGTTATTTCTTCATGTCGGTGGAAGCCGGCAAGCTGATGCGCGACAACGGTGGCGGCAGCATCATCAACGTCGCCTCGATCAACGGCGTGTCGCCGGGGATCTTCCAGGGTATCTACTCGGTGACCAAGGCGGCGGTGATCAACATGACCAAGGTCTTCGCCAAGGAATGCGCGCCGTTCGGTATCCGCTGCAACGCCCTGCTGCCGGGCCTGACCGACACCAAGTTCGCCTCGGCGCTGGTCAAGAACGATGCGATCCTCAACACCGCCCTGCAGCAGATCCCGCTCAAGCGCGTGGCCGATCCGAAGGAGATGGCCGGCGCGGTGCTGTACCTGGCCAGTGATGCGTCGAGCTATACCACCGGTGTGGCGTTGAATGTCGATGGTGGGTTTTTGTCCTGAGTACCGTGTGGGAGCTGGCTTGCCAGCGATGAGGCCATTGCAGCCTACGACCGCTTCGCGCTCGATCGCGGGCAAGTCCCGCTCCCACACGTTCGCGGCTGCCTTCAGGATCGATGAGGCGCCTGACAGACGGCCTCGATCTCCATTACCATATCGACCCTTCGGCGCAGCCCTTCTGCGCCCAGTCGATTAAGCCCAGACCATGCCTTTCGAACTCAGCGTAGACCTCACCACCCTCGCGATTCTTGCCGCCGTCGCTTTCGTTGCCGGCTTCATCGATGCCATTGCCGGAGGCGGCGGCCTGCTCACCACCCCCGCCCTGCTCACCGCCGGCATGCCACCGCACCTGGTGCTGGGCACCAACAAGCTCAGCTCGACCTTCGGCTCGGCCACCGCCGGCTTCACCTATTACCGGCGCAAGCTGTTCCATCCGGCGCAATGGCGCCACGCCCTGGTCGGCACGTTTATCGGCGCCTTGATTGGCGCGGTGGTGGCCCACTACCTGCCAGCCGAATGGCTGAACAAGATGCTGCCGGTGATCGTCTTCCTCTGCGGCGTGTACCTGCTGTTCGGCGGCACGCCCAAGGCGCCGCTGGACGCCGACGCGCCGGTGAAAAAGAAGTGGCAGATCCCCCAGGGCTTCACCCTGGGTTTCTATGACGGCGTGGCCGGCCCCGGCACCGGGGCGTTCTGGACCGTCAGCACGCTGCTGCTCTACCCCATCGACCTGGTCAAGGCCAGCGGCGTGGCGCGCAGCATGAACTTCGTCAGCAACGCTGCAGCCCTGTCGGTGTTCATCTTCTCCGGCCAGGTCGACTGGCTGGTCGGTCTGTCGATGGGCTCGGCACTGATGGTCGGCGCATTTTTCGGCGCGCGCACCGCCATCAGCGGCGGCAGCAAGTTCATCCGCCCGGTGTTCATCACCGTGGTGCTGGCATTGACCGTGCGTCTAGCGTGGCAGCATTGGTTCGGGCAGGTGTAAGCCCTGCGCCCGCCCATTGAATGCAATAGGCAGGCGCTGGATCAAAGGCGGGTAATTTCGACACCGGCGAAATGATCGATCACCAACTGTTTGAACACGTCGATCTCGTCTTTGGCCTTGTCACAGCTCAACTGCTCGATATAAAAACGGTACAGCCCGTCCTCCAGATGGGGCTGGGCTGCTTCAAGGTCTTCAAAGCGTTCGTTGAAGACTGCGTCATGCTCGCGAAAACGCGTGGGATGCTCCTCTCTGAAGAACCCTTGCCACTCGCTTTGTGCATCAAGCAGAAACTCCGGCACAGCGGCCTTGAGTTGTCGCTCGTCCATTCTGAAAGCCTGTGCAAGCTGCGTCAGCTCAGCAAGCATGTTGTCCTGGCCTTTTCGCTCAATCGCTCCCCACCCCTCATCAGGGCCCAGCAGAAGGCGGCCACTTTCAATAATTACCGCATTGCGCCGCTCCAGGCGCTGGACCGGGATATCAAGCAGTGCGCTGAATGGATTACCCGGTGGCGATGGGCGGACTTCAAGCTCCCAGGGGAAGCTCTCCAACAGGGCATCTGCACCCGAGAACGCGTCCGCGCCGCCGGTGCGATCGAAATACACGCACGCCCCCAGATCGCTGTCCTCAAATACCGCCACCCCAAGCTGATGTTCAGGCGCCCCCTCCTGCGCAGGTGCCGACACGTTACGGGGCAGAAGCCGGGGTAGCAGTTCGAAGGGGTTGGCGTCAGTGCCAGAGAGCCCTGCCTGATGCAGTATCTGCTCAGCCAGCGTCTGCTGCTCTGACGACATTTGCGTTTCGCTGATACTTGCCGCCAGAAACGCCAATAGATTTTGATAGGCCTCGGGACGTGAACCTCGGCCCTCGCCCAACGCCACGCAAGCCTGCTCCAGCTGCTCGCGTAGTTCATAAGCGCCCGGCGACTCTGCCTGAAGGTCAACAGAATGACTGTAGCTGCTGGCTGCTGGATTCAACTCCACGACGATCTTTCCCGGCTGGTTAGTAAAGTCGGGCAGTTTCTTCTGATAGGGTCCAGGCACCTAGAGGGAATACTTTCCCTGTCAGCTTGTGTCAGCTGAGCAGCACCGGCTCCTGCAACCCCAAGCGCCGCGCCACGTACAAGTCGATCAGGTAACGGGCAATCGAGCGCCCCGCCGGCAACGGCGGCAGCGCGTCGACCCGGAACCACTGGGCGTCCTCGATCTCGTCCGCTTGCATGATGATCTCGCCGCCGGCGTACTCGGCATGAAAGCCGAGCATCATCGAATGCGGGAACGGCCAGCACTGGCTAACGACGTACTGGATGTTCTGCACCTCGATCGCCACCTCTTCGCGCACCTCGCGCACCAGGCAATCCTCAGCCGACTCACCCGGCTCGGCAAAGCCGGCCAAGGTGCTGTACACGCCGGTGACAAAGCGTGGAGAACGGGCCAGGAGGATTTCATCGCCACGGGTGACCAGCACGATCATGCTCGGCGAGATGCGTGGGTAGCTGCGCAGCTCGCACGGCGCGCAGTACATGGCCCGCTCCCAGTGGATCTGCGCCATGGGCTGGCCGCAGCTGCCGCAGAAGCGGTGCTCGCGGGCCCAGGTGCCGATCTGCGCGGCGTAGCCGAGGATCTTGTAGGTATCGAAGTCGCCTTCGAGCATGAACTGACGCAAGCCGCGCCAGCTGCAGCCCGCTACCGCCTGCGGGCTGCGCAGCTCGAGAAGGAACACCGGCTGGCCATCGAAATGGCCAATGCCGTGCTCGCACAGTACGTCCAGTTCCTGACGCCTGAGCCAGTCGCGCGGGAACAGCGCACCATTGTCATCGACCAGGAACCCTTCGCTGCTGCGGGCTACTGCCCAGCCGCCGCTGATGTTCGTATCCAGTACTGCGGTGATCCAGCGCGCTGACATCGTGCGGTTCCTTGCGGGGGTTCGCCGCCGGGCGTCAGTCGGCGAACTCGGGTTTCTGTTTGCTCATGTGGGCGGCAACCGCCACCCGCAGATCGGTGGACTGCAGCATGGCGGCGTTCCAGGTGGCGATGTACTCCAGGCCATCGTCGATGCGGTGATCGCGCATGTAGCTGATCATGTGCTTGGTGCCGGCCACGGCAAGCGGCGATTTTCCCGCAATTTCAGCGGCAATGGCAAAGACTCCGTCAAGCAGCGCCTCATTCGTGTCGAACACCCGGTTGACCAGGCCGATGCGCAGGGCTTCGTCAGCCGCGACATTGCGCCCGGTGTAGGCCAGCTCGCGCATGATGCCGTCGCCGATGATCCGTGGCAGGCGCTGCAGGGTGCCGACGTCGGCGGCCATGCCCATGTCGACCTCCTTGATCGAGAACTGCGCGTCACTGCTGCAGTAGCGCATGTCACAGGCCGAGACCAGGTCGATGGCGCCGCCGATGCAATAGCCCTGAATCGCCGCCAGCACCGGCTTGCGGCAGTTGTCCACGGCATTGAACGACGCTTGCATGCGCAGGATGGTCCGGCGCAGCAGGCGTGCGTTGCGGCCGACGTCCTTGCCCAGCTCGTTGGCCACCGAGGCCAGCAGCATCAGGTCGATACCCGCGGAGAAATGCTTGCCCGCGCCGCTGATCACCACCGCGCGCACTTCGTCGGTTTCATCGATCCAGCGGAAGATCTCGACGATTTCGCTCCAGAACGCCGCGTTCATGGCGTTGTACTTTTCCGGGCGGTTGATCTGCACGTGGGCGATGTGGTGAATCAGTTCGACCTTGAACGCTTGGTAGTCAGTCACGGTGCTTTCCTTGATGGCGGCGAGGTTGATCGCAGGACTATAACAAGGTGGCCGTCGGCGCCAAGGCCGCGCTTGTGCCAAAACCGGGACTTTTACCTTGATCTCCTTTCGCACATGCGGCACTTTGCCCAGCTGTTGAATCATAAGGATACATTTTCATGTCCCGCTCCCTGGCCGGCGCCCTGGCCCACAATTTTCTCGGTCAGTCGCCGCGCTGGTACAAGGCCACCTTGTGCCTGTTCCTGCTGCTCAATCCCCTGCTGCTGTTCACCCTTGGCCCGGTGGTGGCCGGCTGGGTGCTGGTGATCGAGTTCATCTTTACCCTCGGCATGGCGCTCAAGTGCTACCCGCTGATGCCCGGCGGCCTGCTGATGGTCGAAGCCCTGCTGCTGGGCATGACCACGCCGCAAGCGCTGTATGAAGAGCTGCAGCACAACTTTCCGGTGATCCTGCTGCTGATGTTCATGGTCGCCGGCATCTACTTCATGAAAGACCTGCTGCTGTTCGTGTTTTCGCGCATCCTGCTCGGGGTAAAGTCCAAGACCCTGCTGGCCTTGCTCTTCTGCTTTCTCTCGGCGTTTCTCTCGGCGTTTCTCGATGCCCTGACGGTCACGGCGGTGATCATCAGCGCGGCGGTAGGCTTCTACTCGGTGTATCACCGGGTCGCTTCCGGCGGCAACCCGCGGGAAGACTCGGACCTGGACAGCGACCAGCAGATCGCTCACCTGCACCGTGACGACCTGCAGCAGTTCCGCGCCTTTTTGCGCAGCCTGCTGATGCATGGCGCCGTCGGTACGGCCCTGGGCGGTGTGTGCACCCTGGTGGGTGAACCGCAGAACCTGCTGATCGGCCACGAGATGGGCTGGCACTTCGCCGAGTTCTTCCTCAAGGTTGCGCCGGTGTCGCTGCCGGTGCTGGCCGCCGGCCTGGTGACCTGCGTACTGCTGGAGAAACTGCGCTGGTTCGGCTATGGCACCCTGCTGCCGGACAACGTGCGCCAGGTGCTGGCCGCCTATGCCGCCGAAGACGACGCCCAGCGCACGACTCATCAACGTGCCGCCTTAGTGGTGCAAGGCCTGGCGGCGCTGATCCTGATCATCGGCCTGGGCCTGCATGTGGCCGAAGTCGGCCTGATCGGCCTGCTGGTGATCGTGTTGATCACCGCCTTTACCGGCATCACCGACGAACACCGCCTCGGCCGCGCGTTCCAGGACGCCATGCCGTTTACTTCGCTGCTGGTGGTGTTCTTTGCCGTGGTGGCGGTGATTCACCAGCAGCAGCTGTTTACCCCGCTGATCCAGTGGGTGCTGGCGCTGCCGGCGGATCAGCAGCCGGGCATGCTGTTTATCGCCAACGGCCTGTTGTCGGCGATCAGCGACAACGTGTTCGTCGCCACCATCTATATCACCGAGGTCAAGCAGGCGTTTGTCAACGGTGGCATGAGTCGCGAGCACTTCGAGACCCTGGCGGTGGCGATCAATACCGGCACCAACCTGCCAAGCGTGGCCACGCCCAATGGCCAGGCGGCGTTCCTGTTCCTGCTGACTTCGGCGATCGCCCCGCTGATTCGCCTGTCGTATGGGCGGATGGTGTGGATGGCGCTGCCCTACACCGTGGTCATGGGTGGCCTGGGGTGGTGGGCGGTGACTTACTGGCTGTAGGAACGGGCTTGTCCCGCGATGGGTTTCACCCGATGCGGTGCCAGACCCTCCGGTCCCGGGCCAGCAACTCATCCGCCGCCGTCGGGCCATTTTCGCCGGCGGCATAGGGCTGCACCTCGCCGCCCTCCTTCCAGGCATCGAGAAACGGTTGCACTGCGCGCCAGCCGTTCTCGATGTTGTCGGCGCGCTGGAACAACGTCTGGTCGCCGGTCAGGCAATCGTAGATCAGCGTCTCGTAGCCCGTGGACGGCTGCATCTTGAAAAAGTCCTTGTAGGCAAAACCCAGCTCGACGTTCTCCATGGCCAGGGCCGGGCCCGGGCGCTTGGCCTGCAGGTCGAACCACATGCCTTCGTTGGGCTGGATCTGGATCTTCAGGTAGTTGGGCTTGAGCCGCTCGACCTCGGTGTCGCGAAACTGGGCATAGGGCGCTGGCTTGAAGCAGATGGCAATCTCGGTATCGCGCACGCTCATGCGCTTGCCGGTGCGCAGGTAGAACGGCACGCCGACCCAGCGCCAGTTGTCGATCATCACCTTGAGCGCGACGAAGGTTTCGGTGTTGCTGTCGGGCTCGACCCGCGGCTCTTCGCGGTAACCGGGCACGTTCTTGCGCCCCTGCTTGCCCGCCGTGTACTGGCCGCGCACCGAGTGCTTCAGGGCCATGTTTTTCGACCAGGGCCGGATCGCGCCGATGACCTTGGCTTTCTCGCTTCGGACCGCATCGGCGCCAAAGGCTGCCGGCGGCTCCATGGCGACCATGGCCAGTAACTGGAACAAGTGGTTGGGCACCATGTCCCGTAATGCGCCGGTATTGTCGTAGAAGGCGCCGCGGCTTTCGACGCCGACGGTTTCGGCAGCGGTAATCTGCACATGATCGATGTAGTGGTTGTTCCAGAACGCTTCGAACAGGCCGTTGGAAAAGCGGCTGACGAGGATGTTCTGCACCGTCTCTTTGCCCAGGTAGTGGTCGATACGGTAGATCTGCTTTTCGCTCATGACCTTGAGCAGGCAGGCGTTGAGCGTTTCGGCACTGGCCAGGTCCGAGCCGAAGGGTTTTTCCACCACCACCCGGCGAAAGCCATCGGTTTCGTCGAGCAGGCCGGCGGCGCCCAGGCGCTGCACCACTTCGCTGAAAAAGCGCGGCGAGGTGGCCAGGTAGAACACCGCGTTGGCACTGGGGTTGCTGCGGATGCGTTCGGCGATGGCCTGGTAGGTGGCCTCGTCGAGAAAGTCGCCGGTCAGGTAGCCGATGCGCTTGGCCAGGCGTGCCCAGAGCTTGTCATCCAGGTACTTGCTGGCGCCTTCACTGGCCTTGTCGCGCTCGCGCATGAAGGCTTCCAGGCGCGCGGCGAATTCACGGTCGGTGGCGGCGTTATGGTCGACGCCGATGATCCGCAGGCCCTTGTCGAGCAAGCCGTCGCGGCTCAGGTTGTACAGCGCCGGCATCAACAGGCGTTTGACCAGGTCGCCGTTGGCGCCAAACAGGAACAGGTTGCAAGGCGGGGCCGCTTCGATTTGTGTTTTGCTCATTCGGCTTTCTTCTCGACATGACCACCAAAGCCGAAGCGCATGGCCGACAGCATGCGGTCGGCATAGGTGCCCTGCTGCTGGCGCGAACGAAAGCGGGCGAACAGGGCGCTGGACAACACCGGCACCGGCACCGCCTGCTCCACCGCCGCATCGATGGTCCAGCGCCCTTCACCGCTGTCTGCCACCGAGCCGCTGTAGCCACCCAGTTGCGGATCGGCCACCAGGGCATCGGCGGTGAGGTCGAGCAGCCAGGAGGTGACCACGCTGCCACGGCGCCAGACTTCAGCGATTTCGGCCAGGTTCAGGTCAAAGCGCTGCTCGGCCGGCAAGGCATCGCTGCCCTTGCTCTTGAGCAGGTCGAAACCTTCGGCATAGGCCTGCATCAGGCCGTACTCGATGCCGTTGTGGATCATCTTCACGTAGTGTCCGGCACCTGCAGGGCCGGCATGGATATAGCCTTGCTCGGCACGTTCGGCCGGGCCCTGGCGGCCCCGGGTGCGAGGGATGTCACCGACCCCGGGGGCGAGGGTTGCGAACAGCGGATCGAGACGATCGACCACGGCCTTTTCGCCGCCGATCATCATGCAGTAGCCCCGTTCCAGGCCCCAGACACCGCCCGAGGTGCCGACGTCGATATAGTGCAGGTTGCGCGTGCCCAGCTCGGCGGCACGGCGCATATCGTCCTTGTAGAAGGTGTTGCCGCCATCGATGATCACATCGTCGGCATCCAGCAGGTCGGCCAGTTGCGCAATGGTCTGCTCGGTCGGCTCACCGGCCGGCAACATCACCCACACCGCGCGTGGTTTCTCCAGCTTGCCCACCAGTGCGCCAAGGTCGTGGGCGCCATTGGCACCTTCCTTGACCAGGGTTTCCACCGCCTGGCGATCACGGTCATGCACCACCATCCGGTGCCCGCCACGCATCAAGCGCCGTGCAATATTGCCGCCCATGCGGCCCAGCCCCACGATTCCCAATTGCATGTGCGATGCTCCCCTGGAATGAAAAATGCCGGTTCAGGCCTTCAAGGTTAGTCCAGCCATCGCCCACTTGGTTCAGCGACGAACGGCAAGACACCCAGAAACAAAAAAGTTCCCATGACCGACAAAAGAATTCAGAATCGCCGCCGATCAAGCAGCTACGCTGTTAGAAAAACGACCCACCCTATGCGAGGTGTGCAATGGGAACCCTTCTGCCGAAAATGCCTGCCCAGACCCTCTACGTGACGGTTCACCGCGACGAGTTGCGTCGCCTCAAAGAAGAACGCGACCAGTTGCAACAACAAGTCGCCCGGCTCAACCTGCTGCTGCAGCAAGCGCAGGATGGCCAGGTGCCCGCTCGCGCCTGACGGCGCCGCCTCTATCGTTGGAATGGCCAGCAGTGGCTGATCAGCAGCCACCATTCCTCGCTGTTGCCGCGCGGCTGAATTTGCGCCATGACCTGCGGTACAAATGCTGCAGGTTTTCCCGCCAGCAAAAGTGACCAGCGGGTCACATATTTCACGATATCTCTCCTACACTCGGTATTCGGCCAGACATCGCCCGGAAAACTCGACTGAAATTAGTCGAAACTTCTGGAATCGCGGTAGGTCAGGAACTAAGTAGGCCATCGATTCCGCTTCAACGGACGCGGCCCACCCATCCCATATCGTCACCACGCCGTCGGCAGGACGCCGGCTTGCGTAGCGCTTGTGCGCTTGGCTTCGGGGCATGGAATGCAAGGCAAGACCACTTATAGAGAGAAGTATCAGCAGAGAAACAACAACGGGCGCCCACGCCCGCACAACATAGGGACGGAGAGAAGTATGATCAGTGCCGCTGTCGAACCTCATGTAGAGCATTTCACCCCGGATACGCGTGAGTCGCTTGGAGCGGATTTCACGCCGACAGCCAAGGCACTGGGTGCTGACCCCAGACATTCATCGAAGAAGCGCAAAGTGTTGTTCGTTACCTCGGAAATCGCCGACCTGGTCAAGACCGGCGGCCTGGGCGATGTCTCGGCGGCATTGCCACGAGCCATGCGCCACTTGCACGATGTGCGGGTGCTGATCCCCGGTTACCCGCAAGTGCTGGAGAGCGACAACCCGATCCACCTGGTCGGCGAACTGGGCGGCCACGCAGCGCTGCCGCCATGCAAGATCGGCCGCATGGACCTGGCCGACGGCCTGGTGATCTACGTGCTGATCTGTCCCGAGTTGTACCAGCGTGAAGGCACCCCCTACGGTGCCAACAACGGCCGCGACTGGCCCGACAACCATATCCGCTTCGCCCGCCTGGGCCTGGCCGCCGCGGAAATCGCTGCCGGTGAAGGCATGGTCCACTGGAAGCCCGACCTGGTCCACGCCCACGACTGGCCCGCCGGCCTGGCCCCGGCCTACATGCACTGGCGCGGCCTGCAGACCCCGACCCTGTTCACCATTCACAACCTGGCCTACCAGGGCGTGGTCAGCCGCGCCTGCTGCCCGGAGCTGGCGATTCCCAACCATGCCCTGCAGCAGGAAGGCATGGAGTTCTACGGCAAGCTGTCGTTCCTCAAGGCCGGCCTTGCCTATTCCAGCCACATCACCACGGTCAGCGCCACCTACGCCCGAGAGATCACCACGCCGTCGTTCGGCTGCGGGCTGGATGGCTTTCTAGCCAGCAAGGCTCAGCAAGGCCTGCTCAGCGGCATTCCCAACGGCATCGACGAAAGCTGGGACTCGGCCAGCGACCCGCACCTGGCCCACCCCTTCAGCCTCAACGACTGGGAGGGCAAAGCCGTCAACGCCCGGCAGGTCCGCGCGCTGTTCGAGCTGCAGCCCTCGACCGGGCCGCTGTTCGCCGTGGTCTCGCGCCTGGTGTACCAGAAAGGCCTGGACCTGACGCTGGGGGTGGCCGACTACATTGTTCGCCAAGGCGGCCAGATCGCGATCATCGGCCGCGGCGAGCCAGAAGAAGAGCAAGCCATGAGCGAACTCGCCCTGCGCTATCCCGGGCAGATCGGCGTGCGCATCGGCTTCAACGAAACCGATGCCCGGCGCATGTTCGCCGGCAGCGATTTCCTCTTGATGCCATCTCGCTACGAACCCTGCGGCCTGAGCCAGATGTATGCCCAGCGCTTCGGTTCGCTGCCGGTGGCACGCAACACCGGGGGCCTGGCCGACACCATCGAGAACGGCGTCACCGGTTTTCTGTTCGATGAGTCCACTGTCGACAGCTACCGCGAAGCCCTGAGCCGGGCGTTTTACGTGTACGGCAAGCAGAACCTGCTCAACGCCATGCGTTGCCTGGCCATGACCCAACCCTTCAACTGGTGCCAGGCCGTCGAGCCTTATGCCCGTCTCTACGAGGAATTGGTTGAAAACGCCCGTGTAACCCCACGCTGACGCGAGGTGGCAGGTATGCCCTTGAGGTCACAGGAACAAGCGACCCACGGGGCCGCGATGCTGGACAGTAGCAGCGCCCGGTTTGCCCTCTGGGCACCGGACGCGCAACGGGTTGAAGTCGAGTTCGAAGCGGGCCCGCGTGAACCTTTGCAGGCACAGGCCGACGGCTGGTTCGTCGGCCGCCTCGCCTGCAAGGCCGGTAGCCGGTACCGCTACCGGATTGACGCTGAGCAGACGGTCGCCGACCCGGCATCGCGCTACCAGCCCGAAGGCGTGCACGGCCCCAGCGAGCTGGTGGACCAGGCGGCCTACCGCTGGCAACATCCGAACTGGCACGGCCGCCCCTGGCACGAAGCGGTCATCTATGAGCTGCACGTCGGCCTGTGCGGCGGCTATGCCGGGGTCATCGAGCGCTTGCCGGCCCTGGCCGAGCTGGGTATTACCGCGATCGAACTGATGCCGATCGGGCAGCTCCCCGGGAATCGCAACTGGGGCTATGACGGCGTGCTGCCGTTCGCCCCGCAGCACAGCTATGGCACCCCGGACCAACTGCGCCAACTGATTGACCAGGCGCACGGGCATGGCCTGATGGTCGTGCTGGATGTGGTCTACAACCACTTCGGCCCGGATGGCAATTACCTCGGCCGCTACGCCAGCGGGTTTTTCCGTGATGATCGCCAGACCCCCTGGGGCGCGGCGATCGATTTTCGCCGCCGCCAGGTGCGCGATTTCTTTATCGAGAACGCCCTGATGTGGCTGCAGGACTACCGCGTCGATGGCTTGCGCCTGGACGCCGTGCATGCCATCGACGATCCGGACTTTCTCGCCGAACTGGCGCGCCGGGTGCGCAGCCAGATCACCCCGGGGCGTCAGGTATGGCTGAACCTTGAGAACGAACACAACCAGGCGCACCTGCTTGAACAGGGCTTCGATGCGCAGTGGAACGACGACGGTCACAACGCCCTGCACGTGCTGCTCACCGGCGAACAGGAGGCGTATTACGCCGACTACAGCGAGTCGACCATCGAGAAGCTGGCGCGCTGCCTGAGCCAGGGCTTTGTCTTCCAGGGCCAACCCGACCGCAACGGCCGTCCCCGCGGCGAGCCCAGCGGGCACTTGCCGCCCACAGCCTTCGTGCTGTTCCTGCAAAACCACGACCAGATCGGCAACCGCGCGTTCGGTGAGCGCCTGAACCAGCTGTGTCCGCCGCAGGCCTTGCGGGCAGCCACCACCCTGTTGTTGCTGTCGCCGATGATCCCGCTGTTGTTCATGGGCGATGAATGGGGCTGCGAGCAACCTTTCGTATTTTTCACCGACCATCACGACGAACTTGCCGACGCCGTGCGCGAAGGGCGACGGGCCGAATTTGCCGGCTTTGCCGCCTTCCAGGACGCAGCCGCCCGGGCACGCATTCCCGACCCCAACGCCATCAATACCTTTAACGCCTCACGGCCACGCCCGCCTGAATCGCGCCAGCGACCCTGGCTACAGTTCTACCGGCAGTTGCTGGCTCTGCGCGCCCGGCACATCGTCCCGCACCTGCCGGGTATCCATGCCCTCGGCGCACATGTGCTGGGGCCACAGGCCCTGAGTGTGCGCTGGCAATTACAGCAGGGTGGCGAGCTGCGTATCGACCTGAACCTGGGCCCGACTGCGCAACTTGCCGATCTTCCCGATGGCCCTTCGCGGCTGTTCACCTGCAGCCAGGCCAGTGTCGGCACTACACAACTACCGCCTTACACCACCCTGGTCAGCCTGACGCCGACCACCCCAGCGGAGCCTGCCCATGACTGACTCACGCTTGCAGCAACTGGCCGAACTGGCAGGCCTGGCAGTGGACTGGATCGACGCCAATGGCCGTGCCCAGCGAGTCAACGACCCGGCGCTGCAACGGGTTCTGGCAGGGCTTGGCCACCCGGCAGGCAGCGCTGAAGCGATCGAAGTCAGCATCCAGGCCCTGCTCAGCGCCCACGATGCCCGCCACCTGCCGCCGCTGTTGACGGTCGACCAGGACCTGGCACTTGAGCTGTCCGGCTATTTCCCTGCCGCGATGGATTGCCGGGTGCAGCTTGAGGATGGCAGCGAACAGTTGCTGCAATTGGACGCTCAGGCCAGGCTTCCCGCCGGGTTGCCCATCGGCTATCACCAGGTGCAAATCGACCGGCAGCACTTTACCCTGGCCGTAGCACCGGCACGCTGCTACAGCATTGCCGATGCCCTCGACACACCGACGCCGCGCTGCTGGGGCCTGAGTGCCCAGCTGTACAGCCTGCGTCGCCCCGACGACGGTGGCTATGGTGACTGCCTGGCCCTCGAAGCGCTGGTACGCAGCGCCGCCGAGCGTGGTGCCGATGCCCTGGCGATCAGCCCCCTGCACGCCATGTTCGCCAGCGACACCCAGCGCTACAGCCCTTACTCGCCGTCCAGCCGGCTGTTTCTCAACAGCCTCTATGCCAGCCCCGCGGCGCTGCTCGGTGATCGCGCCGTGCGCATGGCCATTGAAGCCTGTCAGTTGCATGGCCCACTGGAGCAGCTTGAACAGCTGCCGCTGATCGACTGGCCCCAGGCAGCGTCGTTCCGCCAGCGCCTGCTGCGGGCGCTGTATCGCGACTTTATCGCCGCCGAGCACCCGTTGTTCGCCGATTTCGACAGCTATCGCCAGCACGCAGGTCCCGCCCTTGAACGTCATTGCCGTTTCGAGGTGCTGCTGGAACACGCGCTCAAGCGCGATATCGGCCAGGACTGGCGCGACTGGCCCGCCGCCTGGCACGACCCGCACAGCCCGGAGGTGAGTGCGTTCGCCCGCCAGCACAGCGAAGAGGTGGAGTTTCACGCCTTTTGCCAATGGTTGATCGAACGCAGCCTGCAGCGCGCCCAGGATGCGGCACGCAGCAATGGCATGAGCATCGGCCTGATCGCCGATCTGGCGGTGGGGGCCGACGGCGCCGGCAGCCAGGCCTGGAGCCGCCAGGACGAGCTGCTGGCCGGCCTCAACGTCGGTGCCCCGCCCGACATCCTCAATCGCGCCGGGCAGAACTGGGGCATCTGCGCGTTCTCGCCCGAAGGCCTGCGGCGCAACGGCTACCGCGCCTTTATCGAAATGCTGCGGGCCAACTTCGCCCATGCTGGCGGCTTGCGCATCGACCACGTGATGGGCCTGCAACGCCTGTGGCTGATTCCCCAAGGCGCCACCCCGGCCGAAGGCGCCTATTTGCATTACCCGCTCGATGATCTGCTGCGCCTGCTGAGCCTTGAGTCGGTGCGCCACCAGGCCATCGTCCTCGGCGAAGACCTGGGCACCGTGCCCGACGGCCTGCGCGAAAAGCTCGCCGCACGGGCGATCCTTGGTATGCGCGTACTGTTGTTCGAACAGGACCCGCCCGGCCATTTCAAACCCATCCTCGACTGGCCCGACAGTGCCCTGGCCACCACCAGCACCCATGACTTGCCGCCGTTGGCCGGCTGGCTGCAGGCGCGCGATATCGACTGGAACCAGCGCCTGACCCTGATCGACGGCATCACCGAACGCCACTGGCGCGAAACCCGCCAACACGAACGCCAGGGCCTGCGGCGGATCCTTGAGCAGAACTACGGCCAGCCCCTGCAAGACAGCGACGCCCTGATCGATGCCAGCATCCGCTACCTCGGCCATACCCGCGCGCCGCTGGTGCTGGTGCCGCTGGAAGACCTGCTGGGCATCGACGAGCAACCCAACCTGCCGGGCACCACCGACAGCCACCCGAACTGGCGCCGGCGTTTTGCCCTGACCGCTACCGGCCTGCTCGACGACGAGGACGCGGCGCGGCGCCTGGAGCTGCTGGCGCAAGCCCGCGAACAAGCCTGGGAGCGTGACCGATGAAAGCCCTGACGGCGACCCTGCGCCTGCAGTTTCATGCCGACTTCAGCCTCGACGATGCCGTGCCTCTGGTGCCCTACTTCGCCCGCTTAGGTATCAGCCACCTGTACGCCTCGCCGCTGCTGCGCGCCCGCCCCGGCTCGCGTCATGGCTACGATGTGGTCGACCCCGGCCAGGTCAGCCCGGAGCTGGGCGGCGAAGCGGCGCTGGAGCGGCTGGTGGCAGCGCTACGCCTGCATGGCATGGGGCTGATCCTCGACATGGTCTCCAACCATATGGCTGTCGGCAGCGACAATCCCTGGTGGCAGGACCTGCTGGCCTGGGGCCGGCGCAGCCGTTATGCCGAATTCTTCGACATCCAGTGGCACTCGCCGGACCCGTTGCTCGAAGGCCAGCTGTTGCTGCCGTTTTTGGCCAGTGACTACGGTGCGATGCTACAGGCCGGAGAAATCCCCCTGCGGTTCGATGCCGCTACGGGCCAGTTTCATATCCAGCACCACGAACACCGTTTTCCGATCTGCCCCGCAGATTATGGGGTGATTCTCACCAACGGCGGCGCCGCCCTGCAGGAGCTGGGTACACGCTTGAGTGGTTTGCGCAGCGGTGCCGATGCGCCGCTGCGGGCCAGGCCACTGCTGGCTGAGCTGGCAGCAGTGGCCCGGCAGCAGCCTCTGGACGATGTGTTCACTGCGTTCGACAGTCGTATGCCTGAAGGCTTCAAGCGCCTGCACGCCCTGCTCGAACGCCAGCCCTATCGCCTGGCCAGCTGGCGCACCGCCGGCGACGATATCAACTGGCGACGCTTCTTCGACGTCAATGAGCTGGGCGGCCTGCGGGTGGAGCGTGCGGCGGTGTTCGAGGCCACCCACAGCAAGGTGTTCGAGCTGATCGGCCGCGGCCTGGTCGACGGCCTGCGGGTTGACCACATTGACGGTCTGGCCGACCCCCGTGGCTACTGCCGCAAGCTGCGCCGCCGGGTCGACGGGCTGCTGGCCCAGCGCCCGCTTGAGGCGGCGCTGGAGCACTTTCCGATTTTTGTCGAGAAGATCCTCGGTGCCGACGAGCAGTTGCACCGCGACTGGCAAGTCGACGGCACCACCGGCTACGAATTCATGAACCAGGTCTCGCTGTTGCAGCACGACCCGGACGGCGAAGGCGAACTGGCAGCGCTGTGGAGCGCGGTGAGCGACCGCCCGGAGTTTACCGAGGAAGTGCGCCTGGCTCGCCAGCAGATCCTCAGCGCCAGCCTGGCCGGCGATTTCGAATCGGTGTCCCAGGCATTGTTGCAGGTTGCCCGTGACGACCTGATGAGCCGCGACCTGACCTTCGGCGCCATTCGCCGCGCCCTGCAGGCACTGATCGAGCACTATCCGGTGTACCGCACCTACATCAATGCTTGCGGCCGTCCCGCAGAAGACGAAGCGTTCTTCCAGCAGGCCATGCGCGGTGCCCGCCAGTGCCTGAGCGAGGCCGACTGGCCGGTGCTCGATTACCTGCAACGTTGGCTCGGTGGCGAACCCTGGTGCCGCTTGCCGCCAGGACGCCCGCGCAAGCACCTGCGCCATGCCTGCGTACGCTTTCAGCAGCTGACTTCACCCACGGCCGCCAAGGCCGTGGAAGACACCGCCTTCTACCGCTCGGCGCTGCTGCTGTCGCGTAACGATGTCGGCTTTGATGCCGAGCGTTTCAGTGCGCCGATCGAAGACTTCCATCAGCATTGTCTTGTGCGCCTGGAGCAGTTCCCGGACAACCTGCTGGCCACCGCCACCCATGACCACAAACGCGGTGAAGACACCCGTGCGCGCCTGGCGGTGCTCAGCGAACGCAGCAGCTGGTTTGCCAGCCGGGTCGAACACTGGCGTGAACTTGCCAGTCCCTTGCGCAGCACGCTGGCCGACGGCGAGGCACCGGGCGCCGCTGATGAACTGCTGCTGTACCAGACCCTGCTCGGGAGTTGGCCGCTGGACCTGGACGAGAACGATCCGACGGCGCTCGAAGCCTATGCCCAACGCTTGTGCCAGTGGCAGCGCAAGGCCCTGCGCGAGGCCAAGTTGCGCAGCAGCTGGAGCGCACCCAACGAGGCCTATGAGCGGGCTTGCCTGGACTTCATCGACACCCTGTTGCTGGAGCGCGCCAGCCAGCAGTTGCGGCACTCACTGGCCGAGGCGGCGCAGGCGATCGCTTGCCCGGGCGCCCTCAACAGCCTGGCGCAGTGCCTGCTGCGCATGACCGCGCCAGGCGTGCCCGACCTGTACCAGGGCAACGAATTCTGGGATTTCAGCCTGGTCGACCCTGACAACCGCCGCCCGGTGGATTTTGCCAGCCGCCGTCAGGCGCTGGTGGACGGCACCACAACGGCGCAGCGGCTGCAGGACTGGCGCAGCGGCCGGATCAAACAGGCGCTGATCAACCAGGTGCTGGAGTGGCGTCAACAATACCCGCAGCTGTTCCTGCGCGGTCAGTACCTGCCGCTCGAAGTGCGCGGCAGACACGCCGACCGGGTCCTGGCGTTTGCCCGCGTGACGGCTGGCGAGCGCGCCATTGTCGTCGTGCCGCGCCTGGCCTGGGGCTTGCTTGCACAGTCCCCGACCCCCCTGATCCCGGCACAGAACTGGGACGATACCCGGCTGATCCTGCCGTTTGCCTTGTCGCCTGCCACTTGCTCGGGACTTTTTGCCACGGGCGCAGTCACAGCCTCAAAGGAGCTGTGGCTGAGCACTGCACTCAAGGAGTTTCCGGTCAATCTGTTCGTTGAACATACTTAAGTCCTCAGGAGCGTAGAGATGAGTGTCGAAGAAAAACGTATCCGTGAATTCGCCTATCAGATCTGGGAGTCGGAAGGTAAGCCCGAAGGCCAGGAAGAGCGGCACTGGGCGATGGCGCGCAAGCTCGCCGAAGCCGAAGCGCTGGCACCCAAGGTGACGCCACGCAAGCCAGCCAAGGCGCCGGCGGCCAGCACCAGCAAGGCCAAACCGGCCAGCGCGGCGGCGGCGCCGAAAAAGCCCAGGGCAGCCAAGAAGCCACCGGTGGCTTAAGCCGTTGAAAGCATCGCTGGCAAGCCAGCTCCCACAGGGGCTGCTTGCACCGAATCCTGTGGGAGCCGGCTTGCCGGCGATGGGCTGCAGAGCAGTCCCAGCCTCATCAAGGAGCACAAATGACCATCCGCAAAGCCAAGCCTGCCGCCGAAGTTCACCTCGAACCCTCGCGCATCCGCGAAGGCCTGCCCTTCCCCCTGGGTGCTACCTGGGATGGGCTGGGGGTCAACTTCGCGCTGTTCTCGGCCAACGCCACCAAGGTCGAGCTGTGCCTGTTCGATGCCAGCGGCGAGGTCGAGCTCGAACGTATCGAGCTGCCGGAATACACCGATGAGATCTTCCACGGCTACCTGCCCGACGCCCACCCCGGGCAAATCTACGGCTACCGGGTACACGGCCCGTACGCCCCGGAAAACGGCCACCGCTTCAATCCCAACAAGCTGCTGATCGACCCCTACGCCAAGCAACTGGTCGGTAGCCTGAAATGGTCCGAAGCACTGTTCGGCTACACCATCGGCCACCCCGATGGCGACCTCAGCTTCGATGAGCGCGACAGCGCGCCGTTCGTACCCAAGTGCAAGGTCATCGATCCGGCCTACACCTGGGGCCGCGACCAGCGCGTGGGCATCCCCTGGGAGCGCACCATCCTCTACGAAGCCCATGTGCGCGGCATCAGCATGCGCCACCCGGCGGTGCCGGAGGCCAACCGCGGTACCTTTGCCGGGCTGATGTGCGACGAGTTGCTCGGCCATATCAAGCAGCTCGGGGTATCGTCGATCGAGCTGCTGCCGATTCATGCCTTCGTCAACGACCAGCACCTGCTGCAAAAAGGCCTGAACAATTACTGGGGCTATAACAGCATTGCGTTTTTTGCCCCACACCCGCGCTACCTGGCCAATGGCAAGATCGCCGAGTTCAAGGAGATGGTCGCGCACCTGCATGACGCCGGCCTCGAGGTGATTCTCGACGTGGTCTACAACCACACTGCCGAGGGCAACGAGCTAGGACCGACCCTGTCCATGCGCGGCATCGACAACTCGTCCTATTACCGCCTGATGCCCGACGACAAACGCTTCTACATCAACGATTCCGGCACCGGCAACACCCTCGACCTCAGCCACCCCTGCGTGCTGCAACTGGTTACCGACTCGCTGCGTTACTGGGCCGGCGAGATGCACGTGGACGGTTTCCGCTTCGACCTGGCGACCATTCTCGGGCGTTATCACGAGGGCTTTGACGAACGTCACAGCTTCCTCGTCGCCTGTCGTCAGGACCCGTTGCTCAGCCAGGTCAAACTGATCGCCGAACCCTGGGACTGCGGCCCGGGAGGTTATCAGGTGGGCAACTTCGCCCCCGGCTGGGCGGAATGGAATGACCGCTTTCGCGATACCGTGCGGGCCTTCTGGAAAGGCGACGAAGGCCAACTGGCCGACTTCTCCGCGCGCATGACCGCCTCCGGCGAGCTGTTCAACCGCCGCGGGCGCAGGCCCTATGCTTCGGTCAACTTCATCACCGCCCACGACGGGTTCACCCTGCGTGACCTGGTGTCGTACAACGACAAGCACAACCTGGACAACGACGAAGACAACCAGGATGGCAGCAACAACAACCTGTCCTGGAACCATGGCGTCGAAGGCCCCACCGACGACCCCGAGATCAAGGCCCTGCGCCTGCGCCAGATGCGCAACTTCTTCGCCACCCTGCTGCTGGCCCAGGGCACGCCGATGATCGTCGCTGGCGACGAGTTCAGCCGTACCCAGCACGGCAACAACAATGCCTACTGCCAGGACAGCGAAATCGGCTGGGTCAACTGGGAACTGGATGACGATGGCGCGGCGCTGCTCAAGTTCGTCAAGCGCCTGACCAAGCTGCGCCTGGCCTATCCGGTGCTGCGCCGCTCGCGTTTTCTGGTCGGTGACTACAATGAGGCGATCGGGGTCAAGGACGTCACCTGGCTGGCGCCGGACGCCAGCGAGATGAGCGTCGAGCAATGGCAAGACGCCCACGGGCGCTGCCTGGGCATGCTGATGGATGGCCGTGCCCAGGTCAGCGGTATTCTGCGCCCCGGCGCCGATGCCACCTTGCTGCTGATCGTCAACGCTCATCACGAAGCGGTCGCCTTCACCCTGCCCGAGGTGCCGGAGGGCGAATACTGGAACTGCCTGATCGACACCGACCGACCACAATTGCGCAAAGGCGAGCATCATGACTTTGGCAGCGAGTTTCAGGTCAGCGGGCGCTCGCTGCTGTTGCTCGAGCTGTACCGCGACGACGATGCCTGAATGCCGGGGAACTGGAGGTTCCCCGGCAAGTCCGATGCTATAGATTTGTCGACTAGGAGTAACCGTGAGCGTCGAATCGGACACCAGCAACACCGCCACTGCCCGCCAGGCTGCTGCGATCAAGCGCCTGCGGGTACTGACCGTCAATACCCACAAGGGCTTTACCGCCTTCAACCGCCGCTTCATCCTCCCCGAACTGCGTGAAGCGGTGCGCAGTACCCGCGCCGATATCGTCTTCCTCCAGGAAGTGCTCGGTTCCCACGACCGCCATGCCGCGCGCTACGCCGGCTGGCCGCAGACCTCGCAGTACGAATTCCTGGCCGATAGCATGTGGAGCGATTTCGCCTACGGGCGTAATGCCGTGTACCCGGACGGCCATCACGGCAATGCGCTGTTGTCCAAGTACCCGATCATCGAACACCGCAACCTTGATGTCTCGATTACCGGCCCCGAGCGCCGCGGGCTGCTGCACTGCGTGCTGGACGTGCCCGGGCAGAGCGAGGTGCACGCCATTTGCGTGCACCTGTCGTTGCTCGAAAGTCATCGGCAAAAACAGCTGCAACTGCTGCGGCGTCTGCTGGACTCGCTGCCGGCCGACGCCCCGGTGATCATCGCGGGTGACTTCAACGACTGGAAACTGCGCGGCAATCGCACCCTGAACCTGCACCGCGACCTGCACGAAGCCTTCGAGCGCCATCACGGCCTGCTCGCACGAACCTACCCTGCCCGCCTGCCACTGCTGCGTCTGGACCGTATTTACCTGCGCAATGCCAACAGCCATGCCCCGCAAATCCTCGGCAACAAGCCCTGGAGTCACCTCTCCGATCATCTGCCATTGGCGGTGGAAGTGCAGCTTTAGCAATGATTCGGCATAGCCGCGACCCTGGAAAGAGCGGTTGCGGCTATCAGATGTATATTTTTGTTTGATTTCAGCCTATTGGCGCTTCCAATAGCTTGATAACGGTTGTTTCACGCTTTCTTGACGCACGCCCCGTCCTCTCCTTAGCTAGAAGTAATGCAGCAACTGCAGACTCCATTCCGAACCTCTAGCTCGCGCTTTTCAGCGCGTGGCAGGGAGCGGTTTGCTGGTTTGGGTCGCCCTCTGGTTATGCCTTACAGCCGTGACATCAGGCCAGACCTTGGCTGTTAAACACAGAGGAGATCCGCCATGAAAAAAACTCCAAATCCTACGGGCTTTGAGTATGTTTTCTATGCGGTTTCCACGTCGCTGCTCTTGGCAACCCCGTTGGAAACCCATGCATTGGGCCTGGAGGATAACGACCCGTTGATTAATCTTGTGCAAGCCCAGCCTGTACTCTCGCTGACCCCGGTCAGCGCCAGCGGCTTGGGCCTCGGTGCCCTTGGCGCCTTTTCCGAGCGCCTGGCCGAGCGCAACGCCCCGGCCGCCACCGACAGCATCGCCAGCCAGTGGGCGCAGTTTTTCCCGACGCCGGTGCGTACCCCGGGCCCGGAAATCGATCAACTCGATACCCCGAACCAGAGCCTGCAGATCAGCCCGGACCTGTTCATTCGTGAAACAGCCGGCGGCAATACTCACCGTGCCGGTTTCTTCGTCGGCCACAGCACCCTGCAAAGCGGTTTTGACGGCCTGCGCAGACCCCAGGTCGGTGACCAGAAGACCGTCGTCAACCTCGACGGTGAAAGCCTGGGTGTGTACTGGAGCATGACCCACGACCAGGGCTGGCACCTGGATGCAGTGGCCATGGGTACACGCTTCGATATCAATGGCCGCAGCGAAACCGGCCAGCGCCTGGACGGCAACGGCCATGCCCTGACGCTGTCGATCGAAGGCGGCTACCCCATCAGCCTGGGCAGCAACTGGACCCTGGAGCCGCAAGCGCAGTTGATCAACCAGCAGTACTTTCCGGGCAGCCAGAGCCAGACTGACACACAGGAAGCGTTCGACCAGCAACCGAACTGGACCGGGCGGGTCGGTGCCAGGTTGTCGGCACGCTACAACGTGCACGGCATGCCGATCGAGCCGTTCGTACGTACCAACGTCTGGTATGACTTCACCAACGCTGAAACCGTGAGCCTGGGCCAGGTCGACAAGATCAGTAGCGGACGCAACTCCGCCACCGTCGAGTTGGGGTTGGGCCTGGTGGCGCGGGTAACGCCGAAGGTCGCGCTGTTTGTCAGTGCCGATTACAGCAGCGATGTGGACGACAATGACTTGAATGGCTTGATCGGCAACCTGGGGATCAGGGTGCGCTGGTAAAGGCGCGCTATTACCAGCGCGTGCGACTGTACAGCGCCGGTGCCGCACCCAGGTCCTTGACCGTCAGGCCCTGATTCAGCGGCACCGCCTGCATGGCCGCCGGGTCTATGACCTCGACGCGAAAGTGTGGCAGCGACTCAGGCACAGCAAGCCCATAAGCACTGAGCATGGGTCTTTGGGAAAAGTAGTGCTTAAGTACCGAGCTGTAACCCGACAAGGAATCGGCCGAGATCAGGCCGATGTTGGGGTCATAGAAGTGGAATACCGAGCGCCCTTGTTCCTGACGCACGGCCATCAGCATGGAATGGTTGGGGGTATTGATCTGCAGATAGGCGTTGTGTCGCTCATCCGCCAGGCGTTTGATGACTGCCTCCAGCTCAAGGTTGCCTGGCAGGGTCCTCACTGCAGACCCACCGCTACCGTGCAGCACCCCAAGCGCTTTGCTGAACAGAACCGCTTCGCTGCTCTGGGCATCCGCCGCCACCAGATACATCCTGTCCATCAGCGCGTGTTCGCTGCCCCCTTCCAGTGCTACAGCCATGGTGCGTGCCAATGGCAGACAGCGGCCGTTGTCCGGGCGGGTCACCAGGATTTGCGGCGCCGGCCGGTAACTCCTCGCCCCATGCAGACGCAGCTTTCTGCCATGAGCTCCGGCACGGGCGAAGGCTTGCTGCCAGTGCTGCTCAAGCTCCAAGCGATTGATCCTGCCTGCCAGTGCGCCAAGTTGATGAGGTGTGAGGTTCGAATCGGGACGTATGAACAGCCGTTTCAAATGCACCAGATCACGCCGGGCGCGCAGATCCACACCGGGGACGGTAAGCATTCCGTAATCCCGCAGTCCCTGTTGAAACTCCGTCTTCTTGTTGCTGAGGTTTTGCCAGTCCTTGCACAGCTTGGCGTAACGTTGCTCCACCTGCTTTGCCGGCATGAGCTCGTGACGGGCAAAATTCCCTCCCCCGAGCAGCTCTTCTGTTCGTACCCATTCACGCCCCGACTCGACTTTGTAGAAATCCGGAGCCGTCAACAAGACGGACCGTTCCTGATACGCAGTGGCTGCCGTGCTGCGTGCCAACCGCGCCGACGTCCTGGCACTGGGTAGATCGACGAAATCCTGGTATTTCATCAGCCGGTTGCCGCCAGCCTGTTGAAAGCGGGCCGCCCAGACCGGCTCGGGGACAACCATCGGCTCCAGGTCCAGGCGGGTGCGCCGGGCAGCCATCAGGTCGAAAGCCATGTGACCGTGCTCCGGGTGACGACCTACCAACAGGAAATGGCTGCTACTGGCCTTGTTGACCTTGTCCCAGCTGTGCACCACCCTGACCTTGATATCGAAGAAGCCGTGCTTTGCCATGTAGGCTCTGACTGTTCGCAAAAGCGGGCCAGGGCGTTGCTTGCCGGTGGCGAGCAAGCGCGAGACTTTCGGATACTTGCGCAAATCGGCGAGGAAGCCCTGCTCAAGCAATGTTTGCGACTCACTGAGACTGGCTGCTTGTGCACTGCGCAGCTCCTCGGCCCTGAATTCGGGCGCAGCGTGCTCGACAACAATCCGTACGTCGCGGCCGTCCGCCAGCTTGCCCGCCTGTCGCTCGAACCTCAGCAACCGAGCATCCGCCAGGTTCAGCTCATGCCAGCCTTTGACCGATTCACCCAAGGTGAGCGCACTGTTATCGAGGCTGATGACCTTACCCTCGCCCAGGCTCAAACCCGCCTGCAGCACCTTGTTGCTGTCCTTTGCCAATACCACTACGCGGTAACCGGCTGGCAGGCGCTTGATGTCATCCAGGCAATAAAGCTGTTGACCGCTCCCCCCCAGAAACCCCTCGACAGTATCGGCCCCGGGCAGGCTCACCAGCCGTTGCAGCGTCTGCGCATCAATCACCCCGGCGCGTTGCTGCAGATGCAGAACGCCTTCCAGCGGGCCGGCAGCGTCACTGATGGCAGCCGGCACCAAATTCAGTTGCGCCAGCATCAGCGCACGCTGGCGGGGCGACAGGCTGATCAACAGGTCCAGCGACTTGCTGTAGCCTTCGGTTAGCGAAGATGAACGAATCAGCGCGACCAGGTTGCGCACGTCGGCGGCCAAGTGCGCCGCTGCCGGCACCGCACGGGCCACAGGCCTGGCCAGGACCGCCAGATCGCCAGCGCCGACGAAAACCAACGTCAGCTTGCCCAGGGCAACATCCGCCTGGGCCTGGCGGTAGACATCGCCCCGATCAGCAACGTCCAGCATCCGCTCATCGAAATACAGATTGCCCGCCGCCAGTGCCACGTCCATCGAGGCAAGTGCCATCGGCATCGCCAAGCCTTCGAATGGCACCATTACCACCATCGAGATCAAGGTCGTGCCGAACTGCATCAGGCGTTCTGCAGCCTGCGTCCAGCGTTGCTGATTCTCTTCCTGGGCAGTGAAGACCGCACTATTGAGGTTGCTTTTGATCATCTCCAGATCAGCCGCAAGCAACTGTGGCATGACCTCACCACCGCCAAAGGTCAACTGCGATTGATAAAAAGTCACATCGGTCAGCCTGAGCGAGCGCTTGGCGATAATGGCGGTGCGCTCGATCACGCCGTTGTCAAAATCCGACAGATGCGAGCGGATGAACCGCTCCAGGGCAACCGAGGTATCGTCGGCCACCCACGGATATACACTGCCAGTGGTCAGTGAAACCAGAAAGCCGCCAGCGTGGTCTCTCACCGCCAGTAGATTGGGTACAACCTTGTCCGTGACCTTTACCACCTCGGCAACCAGATCACCCGACACCCAACGATCAAGAACATGGCGCAAGGGGCCATTGGTGCTGGCCAGCAGTCGTGTCATTACGCCATTGAAACGGTGATGGGCAAAGCTCTGGTATTGCTGCTTGAACGCATCATCACTCGCCAACTGGACAAAGTCCTCCATCACCGCGGCCTGAACGCGAGTACGCAGTTGAGCATCGAGGACCAGTGGCAGCAGCGGCGCGGGTAGCCCAGGTGAGGCTGACGGCAATTGATCGACGTAGTTTACGAGGTTGCGTTGATGCTCACCCAAGGCTACCTGACGGACGCTGAACACTTCCTTGCGTGAATGACTGGCGCTGCCCAGGAAAGTCACCGGCGTTTTCGGCTGAAAGGACAGCGTCTGGTTCAGCAGCGCCAGGTTGATGGACCGCGGATCCATACCTGCTGCCTGCGCATCCTGCTGCAAACAGCGGATGATGGTCTCGTCGATATGCTGCGCCTGGCCGAGGACCAGCCCCGTGGTTTGGGAAGTGTCCAGCGCGGGAGCCGCCACAGTGCCAGTGTCTTTCGGCTGCGGCTGCTTCAAGCCCTGCAGTTGTCGGTAGCGCTCGCTGATGGTGAACGCAGCCTTGAGCGCCTCGCGCTGCAACTTTTCTGCCTTAAGCGATAGCACGGCTTTTACCGTGACCAGCCCCAACAGGTCAGGAACCGCTTGCTTGGCATAGGCGGGCGCTGCTGCGGCGCGCTTGCGTAGCCGCGTGGCCTGACGCTCCAATTGCTGATTGTGCTTTTGCAAGCGCTGGATATCCGCTAGCAATTGGGCCTGAGACGTCGAGGTGGGGGCTTCGCGTGCTTGTCGCCTTTTGCCTTGCGCCTCAACCAGCGGCACCTGCCAAGGCTCCGAACGCCAGGGCAGTTGGACCGCCGGTTGAGTATATTCCTCTGCTGCGACGAATGATCCTGCTGAGGAATACGCGACTGCCGAATCCTTTGCTTGGGTGACGACACGCTCGCTGCCATCCTGCTCGCGAACAACCTGGGTAAGCTGCTTCAAATTCAAAGGGGGCTTGCCGGCATAGTATTTTTCACCCGGTATAAAGCCTGGCGCACCCCAGCCCACCAGTAACTCAAGCCCTGCCCCCAAGAGCGTCGGCTTCAGGCTCAGGTCGGGTCTGGACTGTTCCTTTTCGCGGGTATCGCGCAACCAGTCCCAGGGATTGATGCGCTCCAGCAGCTCATTGCCCGTCATGTTCGGGGCGCGCTGTGCGAACTGGCTTCTGAGGTTGTCGACAACGACTTCAAGATCCAGATCGGCCAGCTTCCCGTCAAGTGCCTGCAGCAGGATGTGCAACTGAGCATCGTCGAGCCCGGGCAGTTTCCTGGCGAGCGTCAACACCAGCGCCTCGCGGGTGTCCCGCTGTGACTGGTTACCCAACTGCACCGCTGCCGCCATCGGCAACCCCAGATACCAGGCACCAAGCACCACCGGCAAGCCAAAGGCACCGAACACCCCGAAGCTGGCGGGGATTGCAGCCAGGACGCTAGCGCGCATCACCAGGCTTGCCGGGTTGAGCGGCGCGCCTTGCGGGTTCACCTCCTCAACCGCGGGGTGCGCCTGCGCCCAGATCCGTGCCATCAGCGGATCCGCCATCAGTACCCGCTCGGCCAATTCATTGCGCAGCTCTGCTACTTGCTGATCAGTGATCAACTGCGGATCACAGTCGTTGACCATGGCTACCACCACCTTGAAGAAAGCATCGCCCTCAAGGTCGAGTGAACGGTATTCACCGCGGCTTACTGCACCGATACGCGTAGGCTCCAGCCTGATCCTGGCAGCCTGCTCCAGCTGCACAGCGTCCAGTTGTCCAGGCTCCAGCAGGCAAGCCGGATCGGTAATGTCGACCCCGTACAGCACCTGGCCATCCACACCCTCGAGCACCAGGGTGTTGCATTCGAGCACACCACTGGCCACCAGTAGCCCCGGTAGCAGGGTCATGGCAATGTTTTCTTCAACCGCGGCCGTGCGCAGGGCCTGGGCAACACGTTGCAGGTTCGTGCCGGACAGATTCGCAACCGCCGCCGGTCGTTGTTCGCTGACAAGGTACTCGGTCGGTGTGTACTGACGGTTCAGTGGTGGGTTGGAGACCAAGGGCATGGCTGCGCTTCCATGAAAAACCGGAAGCGCAGTAGACACCGATACCCGGCCCCGGGCTTGTACAGAACGCTCAAGCCGTCATTGCGGGCGCAAAATCAACACCCCCAGCGGCGGCAGGTTCAACCCCAGCGACAACGGCTGGCCATGGCTGGACAACGCCTGGCTGGCCACTTCACCGAGGTTGCCGTAATTGGACCCGGCATAACCCTCGGCATCGCTGTTGAACACCTCGACCCAGCGCTCGCCAAACGGCACACCGATGCGATAACTCTCGCGCGGCACCGGAGTGAAGTTGGCCACCACCAGCAACGGCTCGCCGCCAGCGCTCCAGCGCAGCCAGGCATAGACGCTGTTGTGCGCATCATCGCCGATCAGCCACTGAAAGCCTTGCGGCAGGCAGTCCTGCTCGTGCAGGGCCCGCTCGTCGCGGTACAAACGGTTGAGGTCGCTGACCAGGCGCTGCACGCCCAGGTGCTCGGGGTACTTGAGCAGGTACCAGTCCAGTTCGCTGTCATGGTTCCACTCGCGCCACTGGCCGAACTCACAGCCCATGAACAGCAGCTTCTTGCCCGGATGGGTCCACATGAAGGTCAGGTAGGCGCGCAGGTTGGCAAACTTCTGCCAGCGATCGCCAGGCATCTTGTCGATCAGAGAGTGCTTGCCGTGCACCACCTCGTCATGGGAAATCGGCAGGATGAAATGCTCGGAATAGGCATAGATCAGGCCGAAGCTCATCTCGTTGTGGTGATAGGTGCGGTGGATCGGGTCGTTCTGGATGTAGTGCAGGGTGTCGTGCATCCAGCCCATGTTCCACTTGTAGGCAAAGCCCAGGCCGCCCTGCTGGGTCGGCTGGCTGACGCCCGGCCAGGCCGTGGACTCTTCGGCGATCACCAGGGCACCGGGGGCTTCCAGCGCCACCACGTCGTTGAGGTGACGCAAGAAGTCGATGGCTTCCAGGTTCTCGCGGCCGCCGTGGCGGTTGGGCACCCACTCCCCAGCCTTGCGTGAATAGTCGCGGTAGAGCATCGACGCCACGGCATCGACACGCAGGCCGTCGATATGGAAATGCTTGAGCCAGTGCAGCGCCGAGGCCAGCATGAAACCGTGCACTTCGGTGCGGCCAAGGTTGTAGATCAGCGTGTCCCAGTCCTGGTGGAAACCCTCCAGCGGGTTGTCGTACTCGTACAAGGCGGTGCCGTCGAAGCGCGCCAGGCCGTGGGTGTCGGTCGGAAAATGCGCCGGCACCCAGTCGAGAATCACCCCGATGCTCGCCTGATGGCAGGCATCGATGAACGCGGCAAAGTCTTCGGCGCTGCCGTAGCGCGCGGTCGGCGCGAACATCGACAATGGCTGGTAACCCCAGGAGCCGCCAAAGGGATGCTCCATGATCGGCATCAGCTCGATATGGGTGAAGCCCAGTTGCTGGATATACGGCACCAGGCGCTCGGCCAGTTCGCGCCAGTTGTAGAAGCGTGCCACTTCACCGTTGTCGTCCAGCTCGCACTGCCAGGAGCCGGCGTGCAGTTCGTAGATAGACAGCGGCGCGCTGGTGACCTGGCGTTCGCCGCGCTGCTGCATCCAAGTCTGATCCTGCCAGTCATGGGCCAGGGGGCCGGCGACCCTCGAGGCGGTGCTCGGCGGCAACTCGGTGGCACGGGCCAGCGGGTCGGCCTTGAGCGGCAGGATGCCTTCGCGCCCGAGCACTTCGTATTTGTAGGCTTCGCCAGCCTGCAGGCGCGGCACGAACAGCTCCCAGACCCCGGACGGATGGCGCAGGCGCAGGGGGTGACGGCGCCCGTCCCAGTTGTTGAAATCGCCCACCACCGAGACCCGCCGCGCATTCGGCGCCCACACCGAAAAGCGCACGCCGTCGACACCTTCGACCGTCACCGGTTGCGCCCCCATGGCACCGGACAGGTCTCGATGATTGCCCTCGGCGAACAAGTACAGGTCCATGTCGCCGAGCAGTGGCCCGAAGCTGTACGGATCTTCAGTGATCTGTTCACCGCCCGCCCAGTTGATCTGCAACAGGTACGGCTGCGGCTCCCGCAGATGAGTGATGAACAACCCCGGTACCGGGCCCTGCTCCAGCTCTGCCAATACGCGACTGCCGTCGCGAGCCAACACCCGCACGTTCAGGGCATTGGGCAGATAGGCGCGGACAAACTGGCCACCAGCACCATCCGGGTGCGGGCCGAGCACCGCGAACGGGTCGGTGTGTTCGGCTCTTACCAGGGCATCGATATCGCGCTGCCCCAGTCCTCCTTCCTCGCGCTTGCGTTGAATCATTTACTGCTCTCCCCAGGTACTGATCAGACCATGCAGGCCCTGCAAAGGCACGGCCAGCCAATTCGGACGGTTCTCGGCTTCGTAGAGGATTTCGTAGGCGGCCTTCTCGAGACTGAACAACGCCAGCGCCGCCTGCTCGCCGTCGCCATGCTCCCAGGCATGGGGCATGGCCGCACTGGCCAGACCATAAGCCTCGACAAAAGCATGCCGGGCCTGGTGCAGGTAACGCCGGGCGACGCGTTGACGTGCCTGGCGGGCAGCCTCGGAAAGGTCGACAGCGGAAGCACTGCGCAGCACCATCGCTGCAGCATAGTCGAAGGAACGCAGCACGCCGCTGACGTCCTTGTACGGGCTGTGCTTGGCCCGGCGCTCATCGAGTGGCCGCGCCGGTTCACCCTCGAAATCGATCAGGTAGGCATCGCCCTGAACCACCAGCACCTGGCCCAGGTGCAGGTCACCATGCACGCGCATCAACAGCCCACCCACCGCTTGCTTGCTGAGTTCGGCAATGTGCTTGAGCAAGCTCTTGCGCTGCTGTTGCAGATCGTCGATCAGGGCCTGGCTGTCGCTGTCGAGGCTGGCACGGTGTTCCAGCAGCAGGTCCAGGGCGCGGGTCAGCTGGGCACCGACCTGTTTGTTCCAGGCCTGGCTGTCGCGGCGGGTGCTGGCCCGCGGCTGGAACGCAGGGTCGGCGCTGGGCGCGGCCAGCAGCAGATGCATCTCGCCCAGGCGCTGGCCGAGCAAGGCGGCGAAGTCGGCCAGATCCTGCAGGGCATCGGTGTGCACATCCTGGTCTTTGCTCGAAGGCTCCATCTCGTCGCGAATGGCCCGTTCCAGGTTGTTCTGAGTCCAGTCCCAGGCGTCGCCCTGGTTGCTCAGGTAGCCCTGCGCGATCATCAGCAGATGCGGCTGGGCCTGGGCGTCCACGCGGCTGACCCAGCCCAGCAGCGGCGAGATATTGGCAAAACCGGCGGTGGTCAGGTAGGCGCTCATTTCCAGTTCCGGGTGCACCCCGGGGTTGACCCGGCGGATCAGCTTGAGCACCAGGCTGGCGCCGACCACCACCGAACTGTTGGACTGCTCGGCGCTCAGGTAGCGGACTACCGCGTCGTCCCCCAGGTTCAGCGCCGCCAGCTGCCCGGTGGCCTCAAAACGCAGCTCACCCTCGCTGCAGGGCAGACGCAAGCCGTCCCGGCAGCCGCTGAGCACGGCGCGCACGAAGCTCTCCAGGACGAAGCCATCGGTGATCAAGCCCACCTGACGACCGCGACGGACCCGGGCCAGGGCCAGTTGCTGCGGCGCCGGGCTGTTGATGTGCTCTTCGGCGATCAAGCCGAATGGCAATTGATAGCGGCTGCTCTGGCCACCGCCCTGCACTTCGATCTCGCTGAGCAGCACCGGGCTGGTCGCGGCGCCAAAGCGCACGCCATAGATGATCTGCACCTGTTCGATGCGGGTTTCCTTGCCGGCGAACCAGCGGCGCTTGGGCAGGTACTGGGGCAGGATGCCGTCTTCCAAGGTGACCCGTGACGGCGCTTCCAGCAGCTCTTCCATGCGTTTTTTCAGCACCAGGGTGGTGAACTCCGGCAGGCTCTGGGCCGGTTCCACATGCCAACTGGGCATCTGGTCCTTGTCGGCCAGCAGGAACCAGTAAAAACCATAGGGCGGCAGGGTCAGCAGGAACGGCAACTGGCCGATTGGCGGGAAGGCACTGCCACCGAGCATTTCCACCGGCACCTTGTCGGCGTACTGCTGCAGCTCAAGCTCCGCCGCCTGCGCAGCGCGCGATACGTTGGCGACGCAGAGGATGATCTCGCTCTTGCCATCAGGGCCGGTGTACTCACGGATATAGGCGAGGATCCGCCGGTTGCTCGGCGTGAGCATCTTCAGGGTGCCGCGGCCAAAGGCCTTCTGCTGCTTGCGGACCGCCAGCAGGCGCCGGTTCCAGTTCAGCAGCGAGTGCGGGTCATGGGCCTGAGCTTCGACGTTGACCGCCTGGAAGCCGTACAGCGGGTCCATGATCGGCGGCAGCACCAGGCGCGCAGGGTCGGCACGGGAGAAACCACCGTTGCGGTCGATCGACCACTGCATTGGCGTGCGGACGCCATCGCGGTCGCCCAGGTAGATGTTGTCGCCCATGCCGATCTCGTCGCCGTAATACAAGGTCGGCGTGCCGGGCATCGACAGCAGCAGGCTGCACAGCAGCTCGACCCGCCGCCGGTCCCGTTGCAGCAACGGCGCCAGACGCCGGCGAATGCCGAGGTTGATCCGCGCGCGGCGGTCCTCGGCGTAGTAGTTCCACAGGTAATCGCGCTCGCGATCAGTGACCATTTCCAGGGTCAGCTCATCATGGTTGCGCAAGAAGATCGCCCACTGGCAGTTGGCCGGAATCTCCGGGGTCTGGCGCAGGATGTCGGTGATCGGGAAGCGGTCTTCCTGGGCCACGGCCATGTACATGCGCGGCATCAGCGGGAAGTGAAAGGCCATGTGGCATTCGTCGCCCTGCCCTTCGCCAAAATACAGCTGGGTGTCTTCCGGCCACTGGTTGGCCTCGGCCAGGAGCATGCGGTCGGGGTAGTTGGCGTCGATTTCGGCGCGGATCTTCTTCAGCACCTGATGGGTTTCGGGCAGGTTCTCGTTGTTGGTGCCGTCACGCTCGATCAGGTACGGGATGGCGTCCAGGCGCAGGCCGTCGACGCCCAGGTCGAGCCAGTAGCGCATGACCCCGAGCACCGCCTTGAGCACTTGCGGGTTGTCGAAGTTGAGGTCCGGCTGGTGCGAGTAGAAACGGTGCCAGAAGTACTGGCCGGCCACCGGGTCCCAGGTCCAGTTGGATTTCTCGGTGTCGAGGAAGATGATCCGCGTACCGTCGTACTTCTGGTCGCTGTCGGACCACACATAAAAGTCCCGGGCCTTGCTCCCCGGCTTGGCGCGCCGGGCCTTCTGGAACCACGGGTGCTGGTCGGAGGTGTGGTTGATGACCAGCTCGGTGATTACCCGCAGGCCGCGTTTGTGCGCCTCGGCAATGAAGCGTTTGACGTCGGCCAGGGTGCCGTAGTCGGGGTGCACCGCCTTGTACTCGGCGATGTCGTAGCCATCGTCGCGGCGAGGCGAAGGGTAGAACGGCAGCAGCCACAGGGTGTTGACCCCAAGCTCGGCGATGTAGTCGAGCTTGGCGATCAGGCCGGGAAAGTCACCGATGCCGTCGTTGTTGGAATCGAAGAAGGACTTGACGTGTACCTGGTAGATGATCGCGTCTTTGTACCACAGTGGATCATCGATAAAGGCGGCTGGGCGGGCGCGCTTGGCCATGCTCGACTCCTTTCTAGAGGGCTTTTTCGATACGCCAGATAGCAAACGGCAGGTGCCAGGGCTCGATGCGCATCCATTGGGTCTTGCCGTGCCAGGTCCAGCGATGGCCGCTCATCAGGTCTTCGCCGAGGGTGTCGGCAGTGTCGTCCAGCCCCAGCTCCCACAGCGGCAGTTCGAAATGCGCCTCCTGGGCGTTGTGCGGATCGAGGCTGACGGCGACGAGGATGAAGTTGTCGCGCTCGGCGGTGCGTTTGCCGAAGTACAGGATGTTGTCGTTCCAGGCGTGATAAAAAGCCACGCCCAGGTGGGTTTGCAACGCAGGGTTCTGCCGACGGATACGATTGAGCTGGGCGATTTCGGCAATGATGTTGCCGGGCTGGGTAAAGTCCCGCGGGCGGATCTCGTACTTCTCGGAATCGAGGTATTCCTCCTTGCCCGGCACCGGCGTCGCCTCGCACAGCTCGAAGCCCGAGTACATGCCCCACAGGCCCGAGCCCATGGTCGCCAGGGCGGCGCGGATGAGAAACCCGGCGCGCCCGGACTCATGCAGAAAGTAGGGGTTGATGTCCGGTGTATTGACGAAGAAGTTCGGCCGGTAGCAGTAGCGCCAGGGTGGCTGGTTGAGCTCTTCGAAGTAGCTTTGCAGCTCGGCCTTGGTGTTGCGCCAGGTGAAGTAGCTGTAGCTCTGGGAATAACCGACCTTGCCCAGGCGCGCCATCATCGCAGGCTTGGTGAAGGCTTCGGCGAGGAAGATCACCTCCGGGTACTGGCTGCGGACATTGGCGATCAGCCAGTGCCAGAACGGCAAGGGTTTGGTGTGCGGGTTATCGACCCGAAAGCTCTTGACCCCCTCCTTGACCCAACCCACCACCACGTCGCGCAGGGCCAGCCACAACGCCGGTACCGCATCGGCGGCGTAGAAGTCGACATTGACGATGTCCTGGTATTTTTTCGGCGGATTCTCGGCATAGCGAATGCTGCCGTCCGGGCGCCAGGAAAACCAGCCCGGGTGCTCCTTGAGCCAGGGGTGGTCCTGGGAACACTGAATGGCAAAATCCAGGGCGATTTCCAGGCCATGCTCGGCAGCGGCAGCCACCAGCCGGCGAAAATCCTCGCGGCTGCCCAGTTGCGGATGAATCGCCTCGTGCCCGCCTTCGGCACCGCCGATGGCATAGGGGCTGCCGGGGTCATCCGGCTCGGCCTGCAAGGCATTGTTGCGGCCCTTGCGGTGGCGCACGCCGATGGGGTGGATGGGCGGGAAGTACAAAACGTCAAAACCCATGTCACGGATCATCGGCAGGCGTTCGTGCACGTCATTGAAGGTGCCGTGGCGCTCAGGGTCGTCGGTGACCGAACGGGGAAACAGCTCGTACCAGCTGGCAAACTGCGCCTGGATACGCTCGACATCCAGCGGGTATTCGGGGCTGCGGCTGAGGTAGGTGCGGTGCTCGGCTTCGGCCATCAGCAGCGCCGTGTCCGGATGCAGCAGCAAGGCCACCTGCTCGTCGGCGGACAGGCCCGGCAGGTGCCGGTGCAAGGCCTGCAACTGGTCGCGCAACGGCCCGTTGCTGCGGCCGATATTGTTTTCGATCAGCAGTTGCCCCTCCTGCAGCTCCAAGGGCACCGCGACGCCGGCGTTGAACTTCTTCTCCAGGTCATGGCAATAGGTGGCGAACGGGTCGATCCAGGCCTCAATGCTGAACAGGTGGCGACCCTGCTCGCTGACGGTGAATTCGGCCTGCCACAGGTCGTTGCCGGCAAACTGCATCGGCAGGCAATGCCAGCGCCGGCTGTGGGCCTGGCGCCAGTTGAGCATCACCACCAGGGCGTCATGGCCATCGGCATAGACCTTGCTGCTGACCTGCACCGGCTCGCCCACCACCGCCTTGACCGCAAACAGCCCGCCATCGAGCACCGGCAAGGTGTTCTCGATCACGATCCGCGGTTCGAGCAAGGCCTGGGACAGGCTCAGGGCCTGGTCCGGGTGGTCGTTTGCCGGGGTCATGCGGTCGGTTTCGAAGGGCTCATCGCGGGTCATCGAACGTTGCTCCGTTATGAAGTGGCACTAAAGGTTCAGAGCGGGGGCGCGGCCCGGGGTTCAAAAAAAATGAGCGATTGGCCAAGGCCAGGGTCGAAACCCCGAGCCGACACGGCCAACACCGCTGAAAGAGTAGTATCCAATCGCTGGCAAGCCAGCTCCCACAAGGTTCTCAGAGCACTCAAGGGCTCTGCTGCACCTGTGGGAGCTGGCTTGCCAGCGATAGCAGCGCCGCGGACTCAGCGCTTGATCAGCTCTTCAATGCTGATCTCGCGCATCCTGAACTTCTGCACCTTGCCAGTTACCGTCATCGGAAACTCTTCGACAAAGCGGAAGTAACGCGGGGTCTTGAAGTGGGCAATGCGGCTCTTGCACCACTGTTGCAGCTCGATCTCGCTGGCGCTGTGGCCGGGGTGGAACTTGATCCAGGCGACGATCTCTTCGCCATAGCGCTCATCGGGAATACCGATCACCTGCACGTCCGCCACCGCCGGGTGGGTAAAGAAGAACTCCTCCAACTCCCGCGGATAGATATTCTCGCCACCCCGGATGATCATGTCCTTGTTGCGCCCGGCGATGCAGACATAGCCCGCCTCGTTCATGGTCGCCAGGTCGCCGGTGCGCATCCAGCCCGCCGGGTCGATGGCTTCGCTGGTCGCCGCCGGGTTGCCCCAGTAGCCAAGCATCACGCTGTAACCGCGAGTGCACAGCTCGCCGATCTGCCCGCGCGGCACGATGCAGCCCTGCTCGTCGATGATCTTGCTTTCCAGCTGCGGCTGGGTGCGCCCGACCGTGGTCACACGCAGTTCCAGGTCGTCATCCGGGCCGGTCTGCATCGACACCGGGCTGGTTTCGGTCATGCCGTAGGCGATTTGCACCTCGCTCATGTGCATCTCGCCGATCACCCGGCGCATCACCTCGATCGGGCAGGTGGCGCCGGCCATGATCCCGGTGCGCAGGGTCGACAGGTCCATGTCAGGCCGTTGCGGATGGTCGAGCATGGCGATGAACATGGTCGGGACGCCATACAGCGCCGTGGCCTTCTCCTCGGCGACGCAGCTCAAGGTCAAAAGCGGGTCGAAGGCATCGTTGGGGTAGATCATGGTGCTGCCATGGGTGATGCAACCGAGGTTGCCCATGACCATGCCGAAGCAGTGGTACAGCGGCACCGGGATCACCATGCGGTCGTGCTCGCTCAGGCCCAGGCTCTCGCCGACCATGTAGCCGTTGTTGAGGATATTGTAGTGGCTGAGCGTGGCACCCTTGGGGAAGCCGGTGGTGCCGGAGGTGTACTGGATGTTCACCGGCTGGTCGAACTGCAGGCTTTGCTGGCGGGCCTGGAAATCAGCGGGAGCGGTTTCGCTGGCCAGCCAGCCCAGGCGCTCCCAGGGCAGAAAGCCGGCTGGCGGCTGCGGGTCGAGGCTGATCAGCCCGCGCAGCTCCGGCAGGCGCTCGCTGCGCAGTTGACCGGGTGCTTGCTGGGCCAGGTCCGGCAGCAGTTCACCGAGCATGGCGTGGTAATCGGAGGTCTTGAAGGCGCCGGCGCTGATCAGCCATTGGCAACCCGACTGCTTGAGCACGTATTCAAGCTCGCTGGTGCGGTAGGCCGGGTTGATGTTGACCAGGATCACGCCGATCTTGGCGCTGGCGAACTGGCTGATGCACCACTGTGCGCAGTTCGGCGCCCAGATGCCCAAGCGATCGCCGGTTTTCAACCCCAGCGCCATCAGCGCCCGGGCATGCAGGTCGACGCTGGCGGCCAGCGCCTGCCAGGTGTAGCGCTGCTGTTGATGACGTACCACCAGTGCCTCGCGCTCGGCAAAGCGTGACACGGTCTGGTCGAACGCCTGGCCGATGGTCATGGCCAGCAACGGCTTGTCCTGGCGGCCCTGGGTATAGCTCGGTTGATTCATGGCGGTCCCTTTTTGTGGTTGTTCTGGGAGCTGATTCAAGCGGGTCTTACTCTGGCCCATATTTACGTTAACGTAAAGGTCATGGCGAGATTGACAGCATCCGGCGGCAGGTTTACGTTAACGTAAAGGTTATAAGCCCCATCGCTGGCAAGCCAGCTCCCACAGTGTTCGGTGCACTCGCTACTTGTGGGAGCTGGCTTGCCAGCGATGAGGGCAGACACCACACCCTGATCCAAGAACAAATAGAAGGTGCCAGCATGCGTTATCCGACCCTGAACTTCGCCTTGGGCGAAACCATCGACATGCTTCGCGACCAGGTCCAGTCCTTCGTCGCCGCTGAACTGGCGCCGCGCGCCGCGCAGATCGACCAGGACAACCTGTTCCCCGCCGACATGTGGCGCAAGTTCGGCGACATGGGCCTGCTCGGCATCACCGTCCCGGAAGAATACGGCGGCGCCGGTCTCGGTTACCTGGCCCACGTGGTGGCCATGGAAGAAATTAGCCGCGGCTCGGCCTCGGTCGCCCTCTCCTACGGCGCCCACTCCAACCTCTGCGTCAACCAGATCAACCGCAACGGCAACGCCGAGCAGAAAGCCAAGTACCTGCCCAAGCTGATCAGCGGCGAGCACATCGGCGCCCTGGCCATGAGCGAACCCAACGCCGGCTCCGACGTGGTGTCGATGAAACTGCGCGCCGAACAGCGCGGCGACCATTTCGTCCTCAACGGCAGCAAGACCTGGATCACCAACGGCCCCGACGCCAACACCTATGTGATCTACGCCAAGACCGACCTTGAGAAAGGCGCCCACGGCATCACCGCCTTTATCGTCGAGCGCGACTGGAAGGGCTTCAGCCGCAGCAACAAGTTCGACAAGCTCGGCATGCGCGGCTCCAACACCTGCGAGCTGTTCTTCGACAACGTCGAAGTGCCCAAGGAGAACATCCTCGGCGTGCTCAACGGCGGCGTCAAAGTGCTGATGAGTGGCCTGGACTACGAGCGCGTAGTGCTCTCCGGCGGCCCGACCGGGATCATGCAGGCCTGCATGGACCTGGTGGTGCCCTACATCCACGACCGCAAGCAGTTCGGCCAGAGCATCGGCGAGTTCCAGCTGATCCAGGGCAAGATCGCCGACATGTACACCCAGCTCAACGCCGGCCGCGCCTACCTGTACGCCGTGGCCCAGGCCTGCGATCGCGCCGAAACCACGCGCAAGGACGCCGCCGGGGTCATCCTCTATACCGCCGAGCGCGCCACCCAGATGGCCCTTGAGGCAATCCAGATCCTGGGGGGCAACGGCTACATCAATGAATTCCCGGCCGGCCGCCTGCTGCGCGATGCCAAGCTCTACGAGATCGGCGCCGGCACCAGTGAGATCCGCCGGATGCTGATCGGCCGCGAACTGTTCAACGAAACCCGCTGAGCACAAGGAATCGCGCCATGGCTACCTTGCACACCCACATCAACCCGCGCTCGGCGGAATTCGCCACCAACAGCGCGGCCATGCTTGAACAGGTCAACGCCTTGCGCAGCCTGATCGCCCAGGTTCACCAGGGCGGCGGGCCCAAGGCCCAGGAGCGGCACACCTCGCGGGGCAAACTGCTGCCGCGCGATCGGATCGACCGCCTGCTCGACGCCGGCTCGCCGTTCCTCGAAATCGGCCAGCTGGCCGCCCATGAGGTGTACGGTGAAGACGTCCCGGCCGCTGGCGTGATCGCCGGCATCGGCCGGGTCGAAGGCGTCGAATGCATGATCGTCGCCAACGACGCTACGGTCAAAGGCGGCTCCTACTACCCGCTGACGGTGAAAAAACACCTGCGCGCCCAGGCCATCGCCCTGCAGAACCGCCTGCCGTGCCTGTACCTGGTGGACTCCGGCGGCGCCAACCTGCCGCGCCAGGATGAAGTGTTCCCCGACCGCGAGCACTTCGGGCGGATCTTCTTCAACCAGGCCAACATGAGCGCGCTCGGCATTCCGCAGATCGCCGTGGTCATGGGCTCGTGCACCGCCGGTGGCGCCTATGTGCCGGCGATGGCCGACGAAGCGATCATGGTCCGCCAGCAGGCGACGATCTTTCTCGCCGGCCCCCCGCTGGTCAAGGCCGCTACGGGTGAAGTGGTCAGCGCCGAAGACCTCGGTGGCGCCGACGTGCACTGCAAGACCAGCGGCGTGGCCGACCACTATGCCGACAACGACGAGCACGCCCTGGCCATCGCCCGGCGCTGCGTGGCCAACCTCAACTGGCACAAGCTCGGCGAGCTGCAGCAACGCGCCCCGGTGGCGCCGCTGTACAGCAGCGAAGAGCTGTACGGCGTGGTCCCGGCCGACGCTAAGCAGCCCTTCGATGTGCGCGAGGTGATCGCGCGGCTGGTCGACGGCTCGGTGTTCGATGAATTCAAGGCGCTGTTTGGTACCACCCTGGTGTGCGGCTTTGCCCACCTGCACGGATACCCCGTGGCGATCCTGGCCAACAACGGCATCCTCTTCGCGGAAGCGGCGCAAAAAGGCGCGCACTTCATCGAACTGGCCTGCCAGCGTGGCATCCCGCTGTTGTTCCTGCAGAACATCACCGGTTTCATGGTCGGCCAGAAGTACGAAGCCGGCGGCATCGCCAAGCACGGCGCCAAGCTGGTTACCGCCGTGGCCTGCGCCCAGGTGCCGAAGTTCACGGTGATCATCGGCGGCAGTTTCGGCGCCGGTAACTACGGCATGTGCGGCCGCGCCTACGACCCGCGCTTCCTGTGGATGTGGCCGAACGCGCGAATCGGCGTGATGGGCGCCGAACAGGCGGCCGGCGTGCTGGCCCAGGTCAAGCGCGAGCAGAGCGAGCGCAGTGGCCAGGCCTTCAGCGCCGAAGACGAAGCGCGCCTCAAGCAGCCGATCCTCGACCAGTACGAACACCAGGGCCACCCCTACTACTCCAGCGCGCGGCTGTGGGACGACGGCGTCATCGACCCGGCGCAAACCCGCGAGATCCTTGGCCTGGCGTTGTCTGCTGCCCTCAACGCACCGATCGAACAGAGCCGTTTCGGCATTTTCCGGATGTGACCATGAGCGACTTCAGTACCCTTGAACTGATCAAGGACCCCCGTGGTTTCGCCACCCTGTGGCTGAGCCGGGAAGACAAGAACAACGCTTTCAACGCACAGATGATCCGCGAGCTGATCATCGCCATCGACCACATCGGCGCCGACAGCAGCCTGCGTTTCGTGTTGCTGCGTGGCCGTGGCCGGCACTTCAGCGCCGGCGCCGATCTGGCCTGGATGCAGCAGTCGGCAGCGCTGGACTACAACACCAATCTTGATGACGCCCGCGAGCTGGCCGAGCTGATGTACAACCTGGCCCGGCTCAAGGTGCCGACGTTGGCCGTGGTGCAAGGCGCAGCCTTTGGCGGCGCCCTGGGCTTGATCAGTTGCTGTGACATGGCCATTGGCGCCAGTGACGCGCAGCTGTGCCTGTCCGAGGTGCGCATCGGCCTGGCGCCGGCAGTGATCAGCCCCTTCGTGGTCCAGGCCATGGGCGAGCGCGCCGCGCGCCGCTACGCGCTGACCGCCGAACGCTTCAGTGGCGACCGCGCCCGTGAGCTGGGCCTGCTGGCCGAAGCCTACCCGGCCGCGGAACTGGAACAGCAGGTCGGCATATGGATCGACAACCTGCTGCTCAACAGCCCGCAGGCCATGCGTGCCAGCAAGGAGCTGTTGCGTGAAGTCGGCCACGGCGAACTGACCCCGGCCATCCGCCGCTACTGCGAGAACGCCATCGCCCGCATCCGCGTCAGCCCCGAAGGCCAGGAAGGCTTGCGCGCTTTCCTGGAAAAACGCAGCCCGGCCTGGCAGAGCGAACCGTCGAACAAGGAGCCGCGCCCATGAGCCGCACCCCGTTGACCACCCTGCTGGTTGCCAACCGCGGCGAGATCGCCTGCCGGGTGATGCGCACCGCCAAGGCCCTGGGCCTGACCACCGTGGCCGTGCACAGCGCCATCGACCGTGAAGCGCGGCACAGCCGCGAAGCTGATATCCGCGTCGACCTCGGCGGTGCCAAGGCCGCTGACAGCTACCTGGACATCGACAAGCTGCTGGCCGCGGCAAAAGCCAGCGGCGCCCAGGCGATCCACCCCGGCTACGGCTTTTTGTCCGAGAACGCCGGCTTCGCCCGCGCCATCGAACAGGCCGGGCTGATCTTCCTCGGCCCACCGGCCAGCGCCATCGATGCCATGGGCAGCAAGTCGGCAGCCAAGGCCCTGATGGAGCAGGCCGGCGTGCCGCTGGTGCCGGGGTATCACGGCGAAGCCCAGGACCTGGAAACCTTCCGCGCCGCCGCCGAGAAGATCGGCTACCCGGTGCTGCTCAAGGCCACTGCCGGGGGCGGTGGCAAGGGCATGAAGGTGGTCGAACACGAAAGCCAGCTCGGCGAAGCCCTGGCCTCGGCCCAGCGTGAAGCGCAGTCGTCGTTCGGCGATGCGCGCATGCTGGTGGAAAAATACGTGCTCAAGCCCCGCCACGTGGAGATCCAGGTATTCGCCGACCAGCACGGCAACTGCCTGTACCTCAACGAGCGCGACTGCTCGATCCAGCGTCGGCACCAGAAGGTTGTCGAAGAAGCCCCTGCCCCGGGCCTGAGCAGCGCCCAGCGCCAGGCCATGGGCGAAGCGGCGGTCAAGGCGGCCCAGGCGATCGGCTATGTCGGCGCCGGCACCGTGGAGTTCCTGCTCGATGCCCGTGGCGAATTCTTCTTCATGGAGATGAACACGCGCCTGCAGGTCGAACACCCGGTTACCGAGGCGATCACCGGCCTCGACCTGGTGGCCTGGCAGATCCGTGTCGCCTGTGGCGAGCCGCTGCCGATCACCCAGAACCAGGTGCCGCTCAATGGCCACGCCATCGAAGTGCGCTTGTATGCCGAAGACCCGGCCAATGATTTTCTGCCGGCCACCGGTCACCTGGCGCTGTACCGCGAGTCGGCACCGGGCGAAGGGCGGCGGGTCGACAGCGGCGTCAGCGAAGGCGACGACGTCTCGCCGTTCTACGACCCGATGCTCGGCAAACTGATCGCCTGGGGCGAAACCCGCGAGCAGGCCCGTTTGCGCTTGCTGGCGATGCTCGATGAGTTCGCCATTGGCGGGCTGAAGAGCAACATCGCCTTCCTGCGGCGCATCCTTGCCCACCCGGCATTTGCCGAGGCCGAGCTGGATACCGGGTTCATCCCGCGCTACCAGGAGCAGCTACTGCCTGCGCCACAAGCCTTGCCGGCGGCGTTCTGGCAGGCAGCGGCCGAAGCTTTCATCCAAAGCCAGCCGTTGCAACCGCGGACAGATGATCGTTATTCGCCGTGGGCAGCCAACAGCGGCTTTCGTGCCGGCGTTCCGTTGCAGATCAGCCTGCACCTGACCTGCAACGGTGAAGCCCAGGCCATCAACCTGAACCAGGCGGCGGCCTCGAACCTGAAGCTTGACGGCGAGCAACTGCTGATCGACCAGGACGGCTTGCGCCGTCGGCACCTGGCGATCCGCCGTGGCGAGACCCTGTACCTGCAATGGGATGGTGAGCTGCACAGCGTCAACCGCTATGACCCGATTGCCGAAGCCGACGCCAGCCACAGCCATCAGGGCGGCCTGGGCGCGCCCATGAACGGCAGCATCGTGCGGGTGCTGGTGGAGGTTGGTCAGGCAGTCGAAGCCGGTACGCAACTGGTGGTGCTGGAGGCCATGAAGATGGAACACAGCATCCGCGCGCCCCATGCCGGGACGGTCAAGGCACTGTTCTGCCAGGAAGGCGAGATGGTCAGTGAAGGAGCTGTGCTGGTGGAGCTGGAAGAGGCTTGAGTCCAAGGGGCTGCTAGCGCAGCCCATCGCCGGCAAGGCCGGCTCCCACAGTAAGGGTAGATGCAGGCCCATTGTGGGAGCCGGCGTTGCCGGCGATGCGGGCAACGCGCAATTTCAGAATTTCACCAATGCCTGCACCACCACCCCCAGCAACTCACACTGCTCGGTGCACAAGGCCTTGGGATAGGTCGGGTTGAGCGGGCGCAAATAGCGCTGGCCACCCTCCTCGCTCAACTGGCGAAAACTCGTCGCCGTGCTGTCGGGCGAACGCGCGATCACCAGCTTGCCGGTTTCGGCCTCAAGCCCGGTATCGACCAGGATCAACATACCTTCCGGCACGCTCAAGCCCAGCGGCGCCGTCATCGCATCGCCTTCGACCTTGAGCCAGAACGCCCTCCCCTGTGCTTTATAGTCAGTTGACTGCAGCGCACGGTCTTCGGCCACCTCGACCTCGTCGAGATTGCCCCAAGCCAGAATCGGATAGCGAAAATACAGTTCGTGCTGTAGGCCATCGGCGCCAGTAACAGTAGTCGGGTTGCCCGCGACTGCGTAGGAACCGTTGTTTTCCGCCACCTGGTGAGGGAAGACCATTTGCAGCGGCGGCAGGCCCACTTCCACCAGAATCTGGTTGAGCACCCTGAGTTTCGGCTCGCGCTCCTCGCGCAGCCAGTGGCCCACGGCGCCCTGGGTGACCCCGATGCGTTCGGCGAGATTTTCCTGCGTGACCTTCAGCTCACGCATCCTGGCTTTGACCAGGTCAGTCCATTTATCCATCGCTGGCACGATACGGACTGCCTCCTGGCGCTCAATACACATATTGTAGTATTTAAACAATAGTCATAACTACAGAGCGTATTAATATCTGTCGGCACCTTTCATTGCTTACCCAGATAGCAGGCAGCCGAATGAAACCGACATTTCCTGAAACGGACCTCAGCCTTGATTCCGAAGCATTAAGTAACAGTGATGCCGCCCGGCGTGCGCTGGACTACTACCTCAACCCGGCACCGGTGACGTTTGGACCCGACGAACCGCTGCTGGTCGCCCGTCAAGGCCTCAGCGATGCCCAGGCGACCGCCCATGCCACCAACCTGTTGCGCTGCGCCGCCGCCACCGCCTGCGAATCAGCTGACGGCCTGCAAGGGGTGCCGCGCGACCTGGCGCTGGCGTCGATGCACATGATCAACATGGCCAGGGCCATGCTCGAGCACACAGCGGCCAATCAGGACCAGGCCTGAGCATATTTCTGCAAGTTACGTGGAGAGTCGACCAAAAGCGGGTGTTGGTGTCCGCCGGTCAGGAGGGAGCGCATTCGGTAAAAGATTTTTACGGAATGACAGAAAATTCATTTGACTTGCAAATGATAACGATTATTATTGCTCACAACTGGTCGCGAGACTGGTTGGATAACCTGAAAGCCCTTAGGTCGGACTCTCAGATTATCTCCTCATCAGGCTAATCACGGTTTTTGACCCGGCTTTTTGCCGGGTCTTTTTTTTGGTCTTCAGGCTAATGAAGATGGGTGTTGCTCGAATGGCCGCGATGATAGCAAATGTATGTCGCGCAGTGAATGGTTGTAACAGCGCTTTGCAGAATTAGCACTTGAGAATCAATCTCGTTACGAATAAGCTGGTGCAGCGTCACGGAAGACGCCCCCACTCCACTGACCAGCAAGGAGCTTGTACATGACCCGTCTGTTGCTGCCCCTTGAACACACTCCCCATTCCCACGAGCTTGCCGACGATGCCTTGCTGCAGCGTCTGAAAAAACTGCCGCGTCGCGTTCAACAGGTATTCCTGCTCAGCCGCCTCGACCAACTGTCGTTCGCCAGCATCGCCGAACGCCTCGACCTGCCCGCGATCACCGTTGAGCGCCACATGAACCAGGCGCTGCAGATTGCCCGCGAAGAACGCGACGCCCTGGCGAGCATCGCCGGCCAATGGTACGTGCGCCTGCAAAGCCCGCAGGTGACCGCCAGTGAACGCATCGATTTTCGCCGCTGGCTCGATAGCGCCCCCGAGCACCGCGAAGCCTTCCATGCCACCGAGCTGCGCTGGCGCACCTTGCTGGCCCCGGCCCGCCAGCTGGGCGAGGACGGCTGGTACCGGCAACCACGGGCAGCCTTGTCGCTGGGTGGTTGCTCGGTGGCCATCGGCCTGGGCCTGGCCGCCTTGGCAGCGATCGGTTTCTGGTCCTGAGCCAGGCGTGTAGAGTAGTTGCCACAACAACTCTACATGGAGCCTGGTGATGACCGTGACGCTGTCCCCCCTGCACATCGACTGCGATTTCGATTCCGGCAACATCCTCGTCAAGGATGCCAGTGACCCCAAGCGGGTGCGCCTGGATATCCGCCCCGACACCAGCAGCGACCACTTCCAGTGGTTCCACTTCAAGGCTGCGGGGCTGACCCCGGGCCAGACCCATGGGTTCAGCCTGGAAAACGCCGGCGCCTCGTCCTACCACGAGGCCTGGAGCGGTTACCAGGCCGTGGCCTCCTACGACCAGCAACAGTGGTTCCGGGTGCCCACTACTTTCGATGGCAAGGCCCTGAACTTCAGCCTCAAGGCCGAGCAGCCCCAGGCCTGGTTCGCCTACTTCGAGCCCTACCCGCGCGCGCGCCACAACCAGTTGATCGAGCGTGCCAGCACCCTCCCAGGTGTCGAACTGCTGGCCACCGGCCGCAGTGTCGAAGGCCGCGACATCCAGTTGCTGCGTGCCGGCAGCGGTGCGCCGGGCAAGCGCAAACTGTGGATCATCGCCCAGCAGCACCCGGGCGAGCACATGGCCGAATGGTTCATGGAAGGGGTGATCGACCGCCTGCAACACAATGACCCGACCATCCAGGCATTGCTCCAGGAAGCCGACCTGTACCTGATTGCCAACATGAACCCCGACGGCGCCATCCATGGCCACCTGCGCACCAATGCCAAGGGCCAGGACCTGAACCGCGCCTGGCAGGATGCAAGCATCGACAAAAGCCCGGAAGTGTTCTTCGCCCAGCAGCAAATGAAGCTGCATGGCGTCGACCTGTTCCTCGACGTGCATGGCGACGAAGAAATCCCCCACGTGTTCACCGCTGGCTGCGAAGGCAACCCCGGCTACAACGCGCGTATCGCCGCACTGGAAGCCACCTTCCGCGACAGCCTGTGCAAGCGCACCGTGGACTTTCAGCAGGTGCATGGCTATCCGCTTTCCGCTCCTGGCCAGGCCAACATGACCCTGGCCTGCAACAGCGTCGGCCAGGCCCATGACTGCCTGTCGCTGACCCTGGAAATGCCGTTCAAGGACCACGACGACGCACCCAATGCCGAGACCGGCTGGAACGGCCTGCGCAGCAAGGACCTGGCCAGCGCCGTGCTCGATGTGTTCGGGCAGATGGCCGGCACCCTGCGCTAACCCTGCTGGCGAGCAGGATCAACCGCCCTGGCAGGCAAAGCAAAGACCTGCCAGGGCCTTCCCACCCTAAATGACGGCCACCAACGCCGCCGTTTAGGAACCCGTGCCATGACCACCCGCCTCCTCCCTTCGCTCAAGGCAACCGGCCTGTGCCTGCTGCTTGTCCTGCCCCCGGTTCAGGCCCTTGAGCTGTATGCCGATGACGATACTCACCTGAATGCCAACTTCCTCGCCGTGTATGGCCTGTTCAACAGCCGCAAGAACTACGACGGCACCGGCGGCGGCTCGACCTGGCGCGAGGGCTTCATCAAATATGGCCTCAGCGCCGACCAACGCCTGGGCGAGCTGGGCACGGTCTACGGCACCGCCAACCTGGTCAGCTCGGCCACCTGGGGCGACGGCGATGCCGCCGGCATCAGCGATGGCAGCGAACGCACCACCAAGTTCGACGAAGCCTTCGCCGGCTGGCGCTCGGGCAAGCTGATCCCGGCCCTGGGTGACGATGGCCTGGACCTGTCGTTCGGCCGCCAGGTCATCACCCTCGGCGATGGTTTCATCATCAACGACGACGGCCTGAACTTCGGCAAGGGCCCGGCCGATGGCGAGCTCAATCGCGGCGGCGCCTATTACCTGGCCGCCCGCCACGCCTTCGACAAGACCGCAGTGCTGCGCCTGGGTGGCAAGGATGGCCTGCACGGCAGCCTGCTGTGGATGAAGTCGGACAACCGCGCCCAGGCCAACAGCGAACTGGCTGCCAGCACCCTGGCCTACAGCGCCGCCCCCGGCACCCTGGAGCTGACCTACATCCGCGGCTTGAATGTCGATGATCGTTACGCCAGCGAATTGCAGAAACAGCGCGAAGGCATGGACATCTACAGCCTGCGCGGCGCCGGTGACGCCGGGGTCGATAACGCGCATTTTGCCTTCGAGTACGCCTGGCAAAACAAGGACGCAGGGCCGGAGAAAGCCTGGTATGCCGAAGCCGGCTACACCTTTGCCGATGTGCCCTGGCGCCCGGACCTGACCTACCGCTACAGCCGTTATTCCGAAGGTTGGGACGCGATGTTCAACGGCATGAACCGCGGCTACGGCACCTGGTTCCAGGGCGAGGTCACAGGCAACTATTCAGGCCCGTTCAACAGCAACAACGATGTGCACTTTGTCGGCCTCAAGGCTACCCCGGTCGAGGCGCTGACCCTCGGCGTGCTGCTGTTCAACTACAAGACCCTGCACGAGCGCGACAGCCTCAACCTCGATGGTCGCGAGCTGGACCTGTACGCCGAATGGGCGGTAAGCGAGCACCTGATCATCAGCCCGCTGCTGGGCCTGTACCAGCCGCGCAAGAGCAGCGATAACGGTGGCAACCAGGTGGGCGGCAACGGCACCAACGTCTACAGCCAGTTGACCATTGCCGTGCCGTTTTAAGCGGTGCCGTGGGCCTTGTGCTTGAGTTTTTCAGTATCGACGCGGACGAACACCGAGTCAGCGGTGACGGTCAGCACGTCGTCGGCCCAGACTTCGCAGATCACCCGGGTCTTGCGCCCGACTTCGCCTTCGACCCGGGCCTTGAGCAGCAGTTCGACGCCCATGGGCGTGGGCTTGAGGTAAGTCAGGTTGAGCTGGCCGGTGACGCAGTCGATGCGCGGCAGGCTGCCGGGCTCCCGGCCTTCTGCACGGTAGTGGTAGGCCATGGCGGTCCAGTTGGAATGGCAGTCGACCAGCATGGCGAGCAAGCCGCCATACACCAGCCCCGGCCAACCAAGGAAGGTGCTGTCCGGCGAATGGCGGCACAGCAGGTGGATACCGTCGGCTTCCCAGTGACTCTTCAGGTGCAGGCCGCTGGGGTGGGAACAGCCGCAGCCGTAGCAGACGCCTTCGGGGGCGGCCAGTTCCTGCAGGGATAAGGCTTGGGTACTCATAGGCTTCCTGATTGTCTGTTATTGGTGGGAAAGCGACCCCGATAGTAACGCCGCACAACGAAAAAGCCCATGAACCGGTCATGGGCTTTTGCCTTGCCAGGCGCAGCGCTAGAGGCCTTTGCCCGATACCGCCGGGCTGCCGGCCGGCTCGTTGGCCGGCGTTTTGCGCCGGGTCAGCGAGATCAGCAGGATGGCCAGGGTCACACCGGCGGTCATCAGGGTTTCATAGCGGTAGGCCGGGCTGATCAGCATGTAGCCGAGCACCAGCGTGATCAGGCCGATCACCAGCCAGGTCAGCCACGGGAACAGCCACATCTTGAACGCAAGCTCGGTGCCCTGGCGATCAGTAATGGCGCGCATGCGCAGCTGCGACACAGCGATCACCAGGTACACCAGCAAGGCGATGGCGCCGGTGGTCGACAGCAGGAAGCCGAAGACCTTGCCGGGGAACACGTAGTTGACCAGGCAACCGGCGAACCCGGCGAAGGTCGAAAGGATCACTGCCACGGTCGGCACGCCATTGCCGGAGATGCGCTTGGTGATCTTCAGCGCTTCGCCGCGCGAGCCCAGCGAGTAGAGCATGCGCGAGGCGGTGTAGAGGCCCGAGTTCATGCAGCTGGTCACCGCCACCAGCACCACCAGGTCGACCATCAGTTTGGCGCCCGGCACATTGAGCACTTCCAACACGCGCTGGAACGAACCCACCGCCTTGAGGCCCGGGTCGTTCCAGGCCACCAGCGAAACGATGAAGAAGATCGAGACGATGTAGAAGATCGCGATGCGGTACACCACCAGGTTGGTGGCCTTGCGGATCTTGTCCTTGGGGTTGGAGGTTTCGTCGGCAGCGATGGTGACGATCTCGGCGCCGAAGAACGAGAAGATGGTCACCAGCACACCACCGAGCACCGCGCCAAAGCCATTGGGCATGAAGCCCCCGGTCGCCCACAGTTGCTGCACGCCCGAGACTTCGGCCAGTGGCCAGAAGCCGAACACCGCCAGGGTGCAGACGCCGATGAAGGCGAGAATGGCAATGACCTTGATCAGGGCGAACCAGTATTCGAATTCACCGAAGTTCTTCACGCTGATCAGGTTGGTGCCCGACAGCACGATCATGATCAGGAAGGCGAACAGCCACGACGGCACACCGGGAAAGTACGCATGCAGGATATCGGCGCCGGCGATCGCCTCGACCGGAATGATCAGCACCCAGAACCACCAGTACAACCAGCCAATGGTAAACCCGGCCCAGGGCCCGATGGCCTGGCTGGCGTAGGTGGAGAACGAGCCGCTGTTGGGATTGGCGATGGCCATTTCCCCGAGCATGCGCATGACCAGCAGCACCAGCAGGCCGGTCATGGTGTAAGAGATCAGAATGGCCGGCCCGGCCGTGGCGATGGCGGTGGACGAGCCAATGAACAACCCGGCACCGATGATCCCGGCAATGGAGATCATCGACACCTGGCGCGAGGTCAGACCGTGTTGCAGCGAACGCTGTTTCTTTTGTTGTAGCGATGCCATGGGTAACCCTCAACTGGTAGGGTGAAAGCGGTTTTTATTGTTCCACTGGCGGGATCGGTGGCGCGGCCATCGCTGGCAAGCCAGCTCCCACAGAGTCCTTGTGGGAGCTGGCTTGCCAGCGATGGGGCCGACTCGGTAATCAGTCGAACACAATCCCCTGCGCCAACGGCAGCTCACGGGAATAGTTCACGGTATTGGTCTGCCGACGCATGTAGGCCTTCCACGAATCCG
>NZ_JBGOGX010000026.1:0-75119 GCF_054788455.1 Pseudomonas sp. ZL2
CGCGCTCGATCGCTGGCAAGGCCAGCTCCCACAAGTCCGGCGTACACAGATCCATTGTAGGAGCGGGCTAGACCCGCGATGAGGCCGGTACAGCCAGCACATCAGGTGGCGTCTGGATTAAAGGCCAGCTCCCACAAAGGCCAGCCATCAAGCCAGTGCGTTGACGAACAGCACTTCGTTCTCCAGATGAATATGCTGCAGCAAATCCTCGCGAAATTCCGCCAGCCCACGGTACAGGGTACGCCATGTGTTGCAGGCACCTTCCGGCGCGCTGATGTCGTCGGTCAGCAAGCTCAAACGCTCCAGCGCCTCGCCATGCTGGTCATGCTCCAGGCGCATCACCTGGATCGGCGCCGAAGCCTGGCGACCCATGCCTCGTTGCAGTAAAGGGAACAGCACCTGTTCTTCCTTGAGCATGTGCCCTTCAAGTTCCTGCTGCATGTCCTGCAGGTGGTCGGCCAGGCCGTTGGGGCACTGGTCGTGGCCGCCGTGGACCTGCTCCACACGCCGGGCCAGGCGGATCAGTTCCGGCAGTTGCTGGCGGTGGCGGTCGTGGTAGCGCGAGAGGATGTGGGCGATCAGTTCGCTCGGGGACAGTGTCGGGTTCATCAGGGTTCCTGCTCTGGTTGCAAAGGATCCCCAGGGTGATTGCATCGCCCATGCCAGCTTTAATTGCCCGAAATCAAGGGCCATTACTGCAGTTGTGGTGAAATGTACCCGAATACCTCAGGGTAGCGATAACCACAGAGGGTGATGACTACCATGCTGCGTGAAAGCCTGGCCGCCGACCTGATCGTCGAGCTGCCCAATGCTGTGCGCTTGCAACGTCTGGTACAGACGCTGCGCGAATACTTCAACTGCGGCGCCGTCGGCCTGTTGCGTCTGGAGGGCGACAGCCTGCGCCCGCAGGCCTGCGTCGGCCTGGTCCACGAAGCCCTCGGCAGGTGCTTCGTGATCGCCCAGCATCCGCGCCTGGCAGCCATCATGGCCTCGCGCGAGCCGACCTGGTTCGAGCCCGACAGCCGCCTGCCGGACCCCTACGATGGCCTGCTCGACACGGCACTGCACGAACCCCTGGCAGTCCACGACTGCATGGGCGTCAGCCTCTATGTGGAGGGGCAGGTCTGGGGCGCGATCACCCTCGATGCGCTGCAGCCCGGAACCTTCGACAGCGATGCCCGCGATGAGCTCAAGCGCTGCACCCTGCAGATCGAAGCCGCCCTGCGGGTCACGCGTCTGGAGCAGGAAAACCGCAGCCTGCGCCTGTCGCGCAGCGAACCCCAGGACCTGCGCAGGCCCGTTGAAGAGGGTGAGATCCTAGGCCACAGCGCCGTGCTGCAGCAGTTGCTCAGCGAGATTGAAGTACTGGCCGACGCCGAGTTGCCGGTATTGCTGCTGGGCGAGACCGGGGTCGGCAAGGAGCTGTTCGCCCGTCGTCTGCATCGCTTGTCGCGGCGCAGCCACAAGCCGCTGATCCAGGTCAACTGCGCGGCCTTGCCCGAGTCCCTGGCCGAGAGCGAGTTGTTCGGCCATGTCAAAGGCGCATTCTCCGGCGCCAGCAGCGACCGCGCCGGGCGCTTCGATGCAGCCAATGGCGGCACGCTGTTTCTCGATGAAGTCGGCGAGCTGCCGCTGAGCGTTCAGGCCAAGCTGTTGCGCACCCTGCAGAACGGCGAGATCCAGCGCCTGGGCGCCGACAAGCCGCTGCACGTGGATGTGCGCATCATCGCCGCCACCAACCGGCACTTGCCGGACAGCATTCGCGACGGCCTGTTTCGTGCCGACCTGTACCATCGCCTGTCGGTGTACCCGTTGCCGATCCCGCCGCTACGCGAGCGTGGCAACGATGTGCTGATGATTGCCGGGCAGTTTCTCGAGCTCAACCGTACCCGCCTGGGCTTGCGTGGTTTACGCCTGTCGGCAGCGGCCGAGCGGGCGCTGCTGGCCTACCACTGGCCGGGTAATGTGCGCGAACTCGAGCATGTGATCAGTCGCGCCGCGCTCAAGCAACTGAGCCGCGAGGGCAGCCGCAACCTGATCATCACCCTGGAACCGCAGGTGCTTGACCTGGACAGCGCGCCGACAGTGACGCCGCAGCCGGACCCACAGGCAGAACCCGGTCTGCCGTTCGCATCCCTGAACGATGCCGTCGACGCCTGCCAGCGCCAGGCCATTGTCCAGGCCCTGCGCCTGAGCGGCGACAACTGGGCCAGCGCCGCGCGCTTGCTGGCGGTCGACCCGAGCAACCTGCACAAACTGGCCAGGCGTTTGCGCCTCAAGTAACGCCGTTAGCGTTGATGGTGATCAAGGTGCGGGCACGGTGGTGCTTACAGACTGCGCACAACTTCACAGGAGATCACCGCCATGCCGCTGTCCCTTGCCCAGATGCGTCGCAACTACACCCTCGGTGGCCTGCAGGAAGCTGAAGCGCCGCTCGACCCGCTGGCCCTGTTCGCGCAGTGGTTGCAGCAGGCGCGCGAAACCGAGCGCGAGCCGGTGGAGGCCAACAGCATGCACCTGGCCACCGTCGACCGCGAGGGCCGGCCGCACTGTCGGGTGCTGTTGCTCAAAGGCTTTGACGAGGGGGGCTTTACCTTTTTTGGCAATTACCAAAGTGCCAAGGGCCAGGAGCTGGCAGCCAACCCCTATGCGGCGATGACCTTCTTCTGGCCAGGGCTGGAGCGCCAGGTACGCATTGAAGGGCCGGTGACGCGGCTTGATCCGCAGCTCAGCGATGCCTACTTCGATTCGCGCCCCGAAGCCAGCCGCCTGGGTGCCTGGGCTTCGCCGCAAAGCCGGCCGCTGGCCGACCGTGGCGAACTGCAGGCCTTGCTGGCGCAGACCATCCGCCGCTTCGTCGAGCAACCGCTGCAGCGCCCCGAACACTGGGGCGGCTATTGCCTGACGCCTGAACGCATGGAGTTCTGGCAGGGCCGTGCCGACCGCCTGCATGACCGTCTCGACTACCGCAGCCGGGGCGGGCAATGGGCGCGCCAGCGCCTGGCACCCTGATCCCGAAGAGATACCTCCAAGGAGGAATAGGTTCGCCCAGCCTTTAGGTTCAGGCTTGGGCCCATCCACATTTCACGGGAAGCCCAGGCCATGGCCCATCTGGCGCAACGCACGTTTGAACCTCTGAACATCGCCGTGCTGACCATCAGCGACACGCGCACCTTCGACACCGACAGCTCCGGGCAGACCCTCATCGATCTGCTGCAGGCGGCTGGGCATGTGCTGGTCGAGCGCGACCTGGTCAAGGACGATATCTACCAGATCCGCGCCACGCTTTCGCGCTGGATCGCCGACCCTAAAGTGCAGGTGGTGCTGACCACCGGCGGCACCGGCTTTACCGCCCGCGACAACACCCCGCAAGCGGTACTGCCATTGCTCGACAAACACGTCGAAGGCTTTGGCGAGTTGTTCCGCCAGGTCTCGCTGGCCGAAATCGGCATGTCCAGCCTGCAGTCCCGTGCGTTGGCGGGCATGAGCAATGGCGTGCTGGTGTGCTGCGTGCCGGGGTCGCCCGGCGCCTGCCGCACCGCCTGGACGCAGATCCTGCATAGCCAGCTCGACAGCCGCACCGGCCCGTGCAATTTCGCCCCACACCTCAAGGCCCAGGCCGAGCAGGTCATCGAGGCCTGTGGAGCGCGGCCATGAGCGGCCGGGTATGCGACAGCGGCAAGCTGATCCCGGTCGACCAGGCCATCCGCCATTTGCTCGAACAGGCGCCACCGCCGCCCGCCGCACAGATGGTGTTGCTGGACAACGCCCTGGGCCGGGTGCTGGCGGTTGATATCCATGCCCCGCGCAGCCTGCCGGGCTGGGACAACAGCGCCATGGACGGTTTTGCCTTCAGGGCGGCCGACCTGCCAGCTGCTGGCGGCTGCCTGAACCTGGCCGGGCGCATCGCCGCCGGCCAGCAGGCCAGCACCGCGTTGCAGGCGGGGCAGGCGGTGCGGATCTTCACCGGTGCACCCTTGCCGCCTGGCGCCGACACTGTCGCCCCCCAGGAGCTGTGCCGGGTGGAGGGCGAGCAGGTCTGGCTGCCGGCCGCGAGCCTTGGCGATCACGTGCGCAAGGCCGGCGAGGAGGTGCGCGAGGGCCATCTGTTGCTGCAGGCCGGCAAGCGCCTGCGCGCCCAGGAACTGGGCCTGCTGGCGGCCTCGGGCGTCGCCTGGGTCGAGGTTCATCGGCCCTTGCGCATCGGCCTGCTGAGCAGCGGCGACGAGCTGCGCGAACCCGGCCAACCCCTGGCCCCGGGGCAGATCTACAACAGCAACCGCTATTGCCTGACGGCCTTGTTGCACGGCTGGGGCGTGGAGGTGCATGACTACGGGGTGATGGCCGACGAACTGGCGGCCAGCAAGCACGCGCTGAACCTGGCTGCGGCCGAGTGCGACTTGCTGCTGACCTCCGGTGGTGTTTCGGTGGGTGAGGAAGACCACCTCAAGCAGGCCATCCAGGACCTGGGCAGTGTCGACTTCTGGCGCCTGGCGATCCAGCCGGGCAAGCCCCTGGCCTTTGGCGAGGTGGCGGGCCGGCCGTGGATCGGCATGCCGGGCAACCCGGCAGCGGCACTGATCACTGCGCTGGTGGTGGTACGGCCATTCCTGCTGCGCGCCCAGGGCGTGCGCGATGTGCTGCCACGGCCCGTGACGCTGCCGGCGGGCTTCGACTGGCTGCAACGCAACAAGCGCCGCCAGTACCTGCGGGCGCGCTTGCTGCCCGAGGCCAACGGCCAGTCCAGCGTGCAACTGCACCCGCAGCAAAGCTCGGCGATGCTCAGCGCCGCCTGCTGGGCCGATGGCCTGGCGGTGGTGGAGTGCGAGCAACAGCTGCACAAGCACGACAGCGTGCAGTTCCTGTCATTTGCCGAGCTGATTCAGTGAGCGACCTTGATTGCCGTCAAGGCTCTACTGGGTGCGCTGGCTAGACTGGCAGCGCTTTTTCCAGTGCTCCGGGCCTGCGCGAATGTTTACCGCGCAGGCCAGTGGAGATAGGTTTCTTTGATGAGGAAAACCCATGCAACTGGTCTGCCCGGCAGGCAACCTGCCTGCGCTCAAAGCCGCGGTGCGCCAAGGCGCCGATGCGGTCTACGTCGGCTTTCGCGATGACACCAACGCCCGGCATTTCGCCGGCCTGAACATGGACGACAAGCAGTTCGACGCGGCTGTTGCCCATATCCGCCAACACCAACGCAAGCTCTATGTCGCGGTCAATACCTATCCGCAACCCCAGGGCTGGGAGCGTTGGCAGCGGGCGGTGGACCGCGCCGCCGACCATGGCGTCGACGCGTTGATCGCCGCTGACCCCGGCGTGCTTGGCTACGCGGCCCAGCGCCACCCGCAGTTGAGCCTGCACCTCTCGGTGCAAGGCTCGGCCACCAATGCCAGCGCCCTGGCGTTCTACGTCCAGCACTACAACATCCGCCGCGCCGTGTTGCCGCGGGTGCTGTCGCTGGCCCAGGTGCGCCAGGTGGCGGCCAACAGCACGGTGCCCATCGAGGTCTTCGCCTTCGGCAGCCTGTGCATCATGGCCGAAGGGCGTTGCCATTTGTCGTCGTACATCACCGGCGAGTCGCCGAACCTGTGCGGCGTCTGCTCGCCGGCCAAGGCCGTGCGCTGGAGCGAAGACGCCGAGGGTTTGAGTGCGCGCCTGAGCGAAGTGCTGATCGACCGCTATCAAGCAGATGAACCCGCCGGTTACCCGACCCTGTGCAAGGGCCGTTTTATGGTCGATGGCAAGCGCTTCCACGCCCTGGAAGAGCCCACCAGCCTCGACACCCTCGACCTGCTGCCGGAGCTCGCCGCCATGGGCGTCGAGGCGGTGAAGATCGAGGGCCGCCAGCGCAGCCCGGCCTATGTCGAACAGGTCACCCAGGTCTGGCGCGCCGCGCTCGACGCCCATCGCCTGGCGCCGCAACGCTTCACGGTCAAGGACCAGTGGCGCCAGGTGCTGGCCGGTTTGTCCGAAGGCAGCCAGACCACCCTGGGTGCTTACCATCGATCATGGCAATGAGGGACTGGACATGAAGCTCAGCCTGGGACCCGTCCTGTATTACTGGGACAAGGAACAATTGGGGCGTTTCTACAGCGAAATGTCGGCCTTGCCCCTGGATGTGATTTATCTGGGTGAAACCGTGTGTTCGAAGCGCCGGGCGATGAACCTCGACCACTGGCTTGGCCTGGGCCGCGAGCTGCAGGCCTGTAGCCCGGCGCAGATCGTGCTGTCGGGCCTGACCTTGATCGAGGCCGCGTCCGAGCTCTCCAGCCTGCGCCGTTTGTGCGACAACGGCGAACTGCTGGTGGAAGCCAACGACATGGGCGCGGTGCAGTACCTGGCCGAGCGCAAGCTGCCATTTGTGGCCGGGCCGGCGCTCAACCTGTACAACGGCCACGCCCTGGCCAAGCTGCTCGAGTGCGGGATGATCCGCTGGGTGCCGCCGGTGGAGTGTTCGGCGGCGCTGATCCGCGCGGTGCTCGACCAGGCCGCCGAGCTGGGCTGTGAACTGCCGCAGGTTGAAGTCTTTGCCTATGGGCATCTGCCGCTGGCTTACTCAGCGCGCTGCTTTACCGCGCGGGCAGAAAACCGGCCCAAGGACGATTGCCAGTTCTGCTGCATCAATTACCCCGACGGCCTGGCCCTGAGCAGCCAGGAAGGCCAGGCGCTGTTCACCCTGAACGGCATCCAGACCATGTCGGCCGAGGTCACCAACCTGCTGGCCGACTATCCGGGCCTTGAAGCCTGCGGCGCCGATCTGTTGCGCCTGAGCCCGCGGGCCCAGGGCATGGTCGAGGTGGTTGAGGCTTTTGCCCGGGTGCGCCAGGGCGAGGCGCCGCCGTTGTTTGTCGAGGGTTGCAACGGCTACTGGCACGGCCAGGCGGGCATGTTGCGGGTCGAGGAGGTGGGCCTGTGCTGAACCGCACGCAATGGCTGTTGAAAGGTGCCGACCGGGTGCTGCCGCTGATCCGCCGGGTGCCGTTCGTGATCCAGCGGGTGGCCCTGCAGCAGGCGCTTAACCGCTGCCTGGCCGAGCCTTTGCGCGACGGCGAGTTCGACCTGCTGCGTGGGCGCTGGTTGTGCCTGCGCATCCCCGACCTGGACCTGGCCTGGTACCTGACCCGCAACCGCGATGGCCTGCAGATCGCCGAGCGGGCCAAGGCCGACGTGACCATTCGCGGCAACTGGCGCGAGTTCCTCTTGCTGGCCAGCCGTCAGGAAGACCCGGACACGCTGTTCTTCCGCCGCCGCCTGGTGATCGAGGGCGACACCGAGCTGGGCCTGACCCTGAAGAACCTGATCGACAGCCTCGACCCCGAGGTGTTGCCGGTGTGGTTGTGGCGCAACCTGGAGCGGGCCGGCAAGGGCCTGGCGGCCTGTTGAGGGCAGGGCCGGCTACCCCGGGCTATCCCGAGTAGTCGGCCAGCTCATCGGCGGCGAGGATATGGATGCTGCGCCGCTCCATGGCGATCAGGCCGCGCTCCACCAGGCGATGCAGGGTGCGCGAAAAGGTCTCCGGCTGGATGCCCAGTTTGGAGGCCACCAGGCGCTTGGACACCTGCAGCTCGACCCGGCCACTGTCCGGGTCGCATTCCTGCAGCAGGAAGTTGATCACCCGCCGGCTGGCACTGGCCGAGGTCAGCGTGTCGATGTCCTTGAGGCGCTGGTGCAGGTGGATGCTCATGCTCGCCAGAATGGCCAGGCACACCTGCGGCTGGTCTTCCAGGGCATTACGGTAATGGCCGCCGTCGATGCTGATCAGCACGCAGTCCTTGAGCGCCGTGGCCGTCACCGGGTAGCTGCGCGCCTGGCTGAACAGCAGCGCTTCGGCAAAGGTCTGGCCCGGCTGGATGATCTCCACCAGGTGCTCCTGGCCCTCGGCACTGAGCCGGTACAGCTTGATCTGGCCACTGACCAGCAGGAAAAAACGCTTGGCCGGATCGCCCTGGTGCATGAGCGTGTCATGACAGCTCAGGCGCCGGAGCATGGCCAGGCCGCAGACAGCTTCGAAGACTTTGTCCGGCAGTTGGCTGAACAGGTGGTGGCGACGTAAAACCAGAACGGTAGAAGGGTGGGTCAGCATGGCGTACCTCCGCTGGCGCCTATGGTAAAACCCGCGGCGCCGGCGGCCTATGCCTCTGCCGGTCTACCTCCAAAGGGGCAGTCGGCAAAAGGGGCTCAGGCGCTTTGGCGCAGGTGCTCCATGGCCCACACCGCCGCTTCCACCCGCGAGCGCAGGCCGAGCTTGTGCAGCAGGTTCTTCACATGCACCTTGACCGTACCTTCGGTGATGCCCAGCTTGTGCCCGATGACCTTGTTGCTGTAGCCGCTGGCGATGGTTTTCAGTACCTGGCGCTCGCGTTCGGTCAGTTCTACTTCCGGCTGGCGCGGTGGTGAGCGCAGGGCCTGGGCCATGACCCGGGTCAGGCCGGGGCTGATCACCAGGGCGCCGTTCATGGCGTCGCGGATGTACTGGATCAGCAGTTCCGGTTCCATGTCCTTGAGCAGGTAGCCGTCGGCGTCCAGGCGCAAGGCATCGCGAATGTCGTCTTCGGCATCGGACACGGTGAACAGCAGTACCTTGCCGGCAAAGCCCTGGCTGCGCAGGTGGCGCAGGGTTTCGATGCCGTTCATCTGCGGCATGTTGTTATCGAGCAGGACCAGGTCCGGTTGCAGTGTCGGGATCAAGGCCAGGGCTTCTTCGCCGTGGCTGGCTTCGCCGACGATTTCGAAGTCGTCTTCCAGTTCGAGCATCTGGCGAATGCCGCGGCGCATCATCGGGTGGTCGTCGACCAGTAATATCCGGTAGCGCGGGGAGGGGGTCATACAGGGTTACCTTCTGTCAGGTGCCCGAGAAACTCCGGGCGAAATTCCATCTGGACCCGGGTGCCTTGCGGCTCCCGGCCAACAATCTGCAACTGGCCGCGCAGGCTGCGGGCGCGTTCGTCCATGATGTTCAGGCCGTGGTGTTCGCGCAGGTCGTGGGTACCGCTGAAGCCGCGGCCATCGTCCTCGATCGACAGGCAGACGTTCTCGCCATGCTGGCGCAACTGCAGCCAGGCGTTCTGCGCGTGGGCGTGGCGCAGGCAGTTGGACAGCGCCTCGCGGGTGATCTGCAGGATGTGGATCTGCTCGCTGGCCGACAGTTCGAAGGCCAGGCTGTCGACATGCAGGTGCACCTGGAATTCGCCCCGGCGGGAGAACTCCTCGGCGGTGTCCTTGAGCTCCTGCACCAGCCCGGCATCGTGGATCTGCAGGCGAAAGGTGGTGAGCAGTTCGCGCAACTGGCGGTAAGCGTTGTTCAAGCCTTCGCGCAGCTCGGCGGTGACGTTCTCCAGGGTCGCCACCGGCTCGCCACGGCGCATCAGCGTTTGCATGCGGCTGACTTGCAGCTTCATGTACGACAGCGCCTGGGCCAGGGAGTCGTGCAGCTCGCGGGCGATGATTGCGCGCTCTTCGAGCAGCACCAGGCGGTGGTCCTGTTCGCGCTGGCGTTTGAGCGACAGCGAGGTGCCGATCAGGTTGGCCAGGGCCTGGATCAGTTCGGTCTCCCAGGCTTGCGGCTCGTGGCCGTCGATAAAGTGCGCCTTCAGCTCGCCTAGGGTGCTGCCCTGGTTGCTGATGCTGAAGGTGTGGCGGTTGGTGCGCTGGTGCCGTTGGCAACTGGCGCAATCGCTGCTGGCGCAGATCTTGCGGCTGTCGGCGCCATGCAGGGCCAGCAGTTGCTGGGCCGGGGCCTGCAACTGGCCTTGCAGGCACAGCGACAGGCGCAGGCCCGGCAAGCGCTGCTGGAAGCGGCGGATCAGCTCATCGAGGCCCTCGGCGTTGGCCAGCCGCGTGGCCAGGCTGCGGCTGCTTTGGTACAGCAGCTCCAGGGCGGCGTTGGCCTGCTGCAGGTTGAGGGTTTTATGCTGCACCTGGGTTTCCAGGGTGCGGTGGGATTGTTCGATGGTTTCGGCCATGGCGTTGAAGCTGGTGGCCAGCTCGCCGAGCTCGTCTTCGGACTGGTGATTGACCCGTGCCTGGAACTCGCCGCGGCGAAAGCGCTGGGTGGCATCCACCAGTTCCTTCAACGGCGTGATCACGTTGTATTGCAATTCATACAGGCCGAACAGCAGGACGATCATGGTGGTGAACAGCGCCGCACCCTGGATCACTTGCTGCCAGCCCTGTTTATGTTCGCTCTGGCGTTGCAGCAGGCTGACGAACTGGTTGAGCTGGTTGACGAAGGGCAGGGTGCTGGCCTGAAAGCCGGCGGCGTCGCCACGCTGCAAGGCGGGCAGCAAGGTTTGCTGCCAGTAGTCCTGCAATTGCTGGTAACTGGCCTGCAGCTCGAGGTTCTTGCCGTCTTCGAGCACCGCTTCCAGTGCCGGGCTGTTGAGCCGCTGCTGCAGGCTGTCGCGGATGCGCTCGAGCTCGACGGGTTCGGCCCCGGCGGCCAGCTTCCAGCTCAGGTGGTAGGTCTCCATGCGCACGGAACCGGCGGTGTTGATCGCCGCCGCATCGCCCTGGCTGAACCAGGCGATCAATCCGGCGCTGAGCGAACTGGCCAGGGCCAGCACGGCGATCAGGATCACCGCCAGGCCCGCGCGCGCGGGCAGCGAACTGCGCAGCCAGCCGATCATGGACGGCAGCCGGGGGCAAGAAGGGGAAAACGGCACATGGAGCACTCCAAGGTGTTGCAGCTGATCGTTTCGCAGCCTGTCCCTGGCGCTCTACCTCTAAAGAGTTTGCAACTGCCAGTTTTACCGCCAAACCAGGTGGAAAACTGACAACACCCTGATAAACAAAGGGTTTAGAGGTTTTTCGGCTCTACCTCGTTGGAGGTAGGCAGTGCAAGCATAGGCCTATGAGCGCCAGGGCTTCTTTGATCGGCGTCAAGTTTTATCGGGGTTTGCCTCTCTAGTCTGCGGGCCATGGCTACCTGACTGGAGACCCGAGATGACTCAACCGCGAATACGCCAAGGCCTGGTGCTGGGCATGAGTACGCTGGCCTTCACCGTCTGCTTCATGGTCTGGATGATGTTTGCCGTGCTAGGCGTACCGATCAAGGACCTGCTCCAGCTCAACGAAACCCAGTTCGGCCTGCTGGCCGCCACCCCGGTGCTGACCGGCTCGCTGGTGCGCCTGCCGCTGGGCATGCTCACCGACCGCTTCGGCGGGCGCAGCGTGTTCTTCTTGCTGATGCTGGCCTGCGTGCTGCCGCTGTACCTGATCAGCCACGCCACGGCTTACTGGCAGTTCCTGGTGCTGGGCTTGTTCGTCGGCCTTGCCGGCGGCTCGTTCTCGGTGGGCATTGCCTACGTTGCCAAGTGGTTCGAACAAGACAACCAGGGCCTGGCCATGGGCATCTTCGGCGCCGGCAACGCCGGGGCGGCGGTGACCAAGTTCCTCGCCCCGGCGCTGATTGCCGCCGGCAGCTGGCAGCTGGTACCGAAAGTGTTCAGCGCCATCCTGTTCATCACCGCCGTGCTGTTCTGGTTTCTCAGCGCCGAAAACAAGGCCCATCGCAGTGCCAGCGGCGCGAGCCTGAGCGAACAGCTCAAGGCCCTGGCCGAACCTGCGGTGTGGCGCTACTGCCAGTACTACTCGATCGTCTTCGGCGGCTACGTGGCCCTGGCGCTGTGGATGACCAAGTACTACGTCCAGGAATATGGCTTCAGCCTGCAAAGCGCAGCGCTGCTGGCCGCCTGCTTCTCGTTGCCGGGCGGCGTGCTGCGCGCGGTCGGCGGCTGGATGTCGGACCGCTGGGGCGCGCAGAGCGTGACCTGGTGGGTGCTGTGGGTGAGCTGGATCTGCCTGTTCCTGCTGTCGTACCCGCAAACCCAGCTGCAGGTGCAGACCATCAACGGCCCGCTGGACTTTCACATTGGCCTGAACCCGGCGCTGTTTACCGTGCTGCTGTTCGTCATGGGCATCGCCTTCGCCTTCGGCAAGGCCTCGGTGTTCAAGTACATCGCCAACGACTACCCGCAGAACATGGGCGCAGTGTCCGGCATCGTCGGCCTGGCCGGTGGCCTGGGCGGCTTCATCCTGCCGATCCTGTTCGGCGCGCTGGTCGACCTCACCGGCGTGCGTTCCTCCTGCTTCATGTTGATGTACGGCGTGGTCTGGGTGTCGCTCACCTGGATGTACTTCAGCGAAATCCGCAAGCGCCCGCTGCTGGGCAAACAGCCTCCAGCGGCCGCCTCCCCGTTTTCCAGCATTGCCCAAGGAGAAGACCATGTCGGTTCTTAACACGCCTGACAAAGGCCCGGTGATTCACGACTGGCGCCCGGAAGATCCCGCGTTCTGGGGCCGTAGCGGCAAGAAGACCGCCACCCGCAACCTGTGGATCTCGATTCCCGCACTGCTGCTGGCCTTTGCCGTGTGGATGGTGTGGAGCACGGTGATCGTGCGCCTGAACGCCATCGGCTTTACTTTCAGCACCGACCAGCTGTTCTGGCTGGCGGCCTTGCCGGGGCTCTCGGGGGCGACCTTCCGGGTGTTCTATTCGTTCATGGTGCCGATCTTCGGCGGCCGGCGCTGGACCGCCCTGAGCACCGCCTCGCTGCTGGCGCCATCGCTGTGGATGGGCTTTGCCGTGCAAGACCCGAGCACGCCCTACAGCGTGTTCGTGATGATTGCGCTGCTGTGCGGCTTTGGCGGCGGCAACTTCGCCTCGAGCATGTCCAACATCAGTTTCTTCTACCCCAAGTCGCAGCAGGGCACGGCCCTGGGCCTGAATGCCGGCCTGGGTAACCTTGGCGTCTCGGTGATGCAGTTCTGCGTACCGCTGGTGATCACCTTCGGCCTGTTCGGCGTGCTCGGTGGCCAGCCGCAGGTGCTGGCCGATGGCGGTCAGCTGTGGCTGCAGAACGCCGGTTTCATCTGGGTGCCGTTCATCATCATCGTCACCTTGCTGGCCTGGTTCGGCATGAATGACCTGTCCAGCGCCAAGGCCTCGTTCAGCGAGCAGGCGGTGATCTTCAAGCGCAAGCACAACTGGCTGATGTGCTGGTTGTACCTGGCCACCTTCGGCTCGTTCATCGGCTTCTCGGCCGCCTTTCCGCTGCTGATCAAGACCGCCTTCCCGCAGGTCAACGCCCTGACGTTCGCCTTCCTCGGCCCGCTGGTCGGCGCCCTGGTACGGCCGCTGGGTGGCTGGCTGGCGGACAAGCTCGGCGGCGCACGGGTGACCCTGTGGAACTTCGTGCTGATGATCGTCATGGTCTTCGGCGTGCTGGCGTTCATCCCCCAGCAGGGCGAGAGCGGCAACTTCTACGGCTTCCTCGGCATGTTCATGCTGCTGTTCATCACCACCGGCATCGGCAACGGTTCGACCTTCCGCATGATCCCGGTGATCTTCCGCACCCTGCACGAACAGGCTGCCAGCGGCAAAGGCGCCGCCGCCCGCGAACAGGCGCTGAAAAACGCCGGCAAGGAATCGGCCGCGGTACTCGGCTTCAGTTCGGCCATGGGTGCCTTCGGCGCGTTCTTCATTCCCAAGACCTTCGGCACTTCCATGGCCCTGACCGGTAGCCCGCAGATGGCCTTCTACATGTTCGTCGGTTTTTACCTGAGCTGCATCGTCGTGACCTGGTGGTGGTACGCGCGCAAAGGCGCCGCGACGCCCTGCTGACAGAACCCCGAATTCACACCTTGCCCGGGCGGGGCACAGAACCCCGCAGCAGCAAGCCTGAGAGGAAAGCACCATGAGTCATCTACTGGATCAACTGCGGTTCTTCAATCGCAAGCAAGGCGAGTTTGCCGACGGTCATGGCGAGACCCGCAAAGAGTCGCGCGACTGGGAGAACGTCTACCGTTCGCGCTGGCAGTACGACAAGATCGTGCGCTCCACCCACGGGGTCAACTGCACCGGCTCCTGCTCGTGGAAGATCTACGTGAAGAACGGCCTGATTACCTGGGAAACCCAGCAGACCGACTACCCGCGTACCCGCAACGACCTGCCCAACCACGAGCCGCGCGGCTGCCCGCGGGGTGCCAGCTACAGCTGGTACATCTACAGCGCCAACCGCCTGAAGTACCCGAAGATCCGCAAGCCGCTGCTCAAGCTGTGGCGCGAGGCGCGCCAGAGCCTGGCGCCGGTCGAAGCCTGGGCGAGCATTGTCGAGAACAAGGCCAAGGCCGACAGCTACAAGAGCAAGCGCGGCATGGGCGGCTTCATTCGCTCCAGCTGGGATGAAGTCACCGAGATCATCGCTGCCGCCAACGTCTACACCATCAAGCAGTACGGCCCCGACCGGGTGGTGGGCTTCTCGCCGATCCCGGCGATGTCGATGGTCAGCTACGCCGCCGGTGCCCGTTACCTGTCGCTGCTGGGCGGCACCTGCCTGAGCTTCTACGACTGGTACTGCGACCTGCCGCCGGCCTCGCCAATGGTCTGGGGCGAGCAGACCGACGTGCCGGAGTCGGCCGACTGGTACAACTCCAACTACATCATCGCCTGGGGCTCGAACGTTCCGCAGACCCGTACCCCCGACGCGCATTTTTTCACCGAGGTGCGCTACAAGGGCACCAAGACCGTGGCCATCACCCCCGACTATTCGGAAGTGGCCAAGCTCACCGACCTCTGGCTCAACCCCAAGCAGGGCACCGACGCCGCCCTGGCCCAGGCCTTCAACCATGTGATCTTCAAAGAGTTTCACCTGGACCAGCCAAGCGCCTATTTCACCGATTACGCCAAGCGCTACACCGACCTGCCGGTACTGGTGCTGCTCAAGCCGATGCTCGGTACCGCGCCGGGCAACGGTTATCAGCCGGACCGCTTCCTGCGTGCCTCTGACCTGGCCGACAACCTTGGCCAGGACAACAACCCGGAATGGAAAACCATCGCCGTCAATGCCGACGGCGAGCTGGTCTCGCCCCAGGGCTCGATCGGCTACCGCTGGGGCGAGCAGGGCAAGTGGAACATCCTGGCCCGTGAGGGTGGCGAAGGCCGCGAGATCGACCTGACCCTGAGCCTGATGGGTGGCGATGTTGCCGAAGTGGCCTTCCCGTACTTTGCCGGCGAAAGCCACGAGCACTTCCAGCATGTCGCCGGTGACGCCGTGCAGTACCGCCGCGTACCGGTGCGCAGCCTGACCCTGGCCGACGGCAGCCAGGCCAAGGTGGCCACGGTGTTCGACCTGTCGGCGGCCAACCTGGCCATCGACCGTGGCCTGGGCGGCGCCAACGTGGCCCGCGACTACGATGACGCCAGCGTGCCCGGCACGCCGGCCTGGCAGGAGCAGATCACCGGCGTCAGCCGCGAGAAAGCCATCCAGATCGCCCGCGAGTTCGCCGACAACGCCGACAAGACCCGTGGCCGCTCGATGATCATCGTCGGCGCGGCGATGAACCACTGGTACCACATGGACATGAACTACCGCGGGCTGATCAACATGCTCATGCTCTGCGGTTGTGTCGGCCAGACCGGTGGCGGCTGGGCCCACTACGTCGGCCAGGAGAAACTGCGCCCGCAGTGCGGCTGGCTGCCCCTGGCCTTCGGCCTGGACTGGAGCCGGCCGCCACGGCAGATGAACGGCACCAGCTTCTTCTACGCCCACAGCTCGCAATGGCGCCACGAGAAGATGAGCATGCACGACGTGCTCTCGCCGCTGGCCGACAAGCGCGAGTTCCCCGAACACGCCCTGGACTACAACATCCGCGCCGAACGCGCCGGCTGGCTGCCCAGCGCGCCGCAGCTCAACACCAACCCGCTGCACATCTGCCGCGACGCCGCCGCTGCCGGCATGGCGCCCAAGGACTACGTGGTCAAGGGCCTGCACGAAGGCAGCCTGCGCTTTGCCTGCGAGCAGCCGGACAACCCGGTCAACTTCCCGCGCAACATGTTCATCTGGCGTTCCAACCTGCTGGGCTCGTCGGGCAAGGGCCACGAGTACATGCTCAAGTACCTGCTGGGCACCCGCAACGGCGTGATGAACGAAGACATCGGCCAGGTCGGCGACTGCAAGCCGCAAGAGGCCGAATGGGTCGACGAGGGCGCTATCGGCAAGCTCGACCTGGTCACCACCCTGGATTTCCGCATGTCTTCGACCTGCGTGTACTCCGACATCGTCCTGCCGACCGCAACCTGGTACGAGAAGGACGACATGAACACTTCGGACATGCACCCGTTCATCCACCCGCTGTCGGCAGCCATTGATCCGGCCTGGGAATCGCGTTCGGACTGGGAGATCTACAAGGGCATCGCCAAGGCCTTCTCGGCCATGGCCGAAGGGCACCTGGGCATTGAGCAGGACCTGGTCACCGTGCCGCTGATGCATGACAGCGTCGGCGAACTGGCCCAGCCGTTTGGCGGCACCGACTGGAAAACCGCCGGTGTCGCCCCGCAGCCGGGCAAGAACGCGCCGAACCTGCAGGTGGTCGAGCGTGATTACCCGAACATCTACAAGCAGTTCACCTCGCTGGGCCCGCTGCTGGAAAAACTCGGCAACGGCGGCAAGGGCATCAACTGGAACACCGATGAGGAAGTGAAATTCCTCGGTGAGCTGAACTACCGCGAAGTCGAGGCGGGCATCAGCCAGGGCCGGCCGAAAATCGACACCGCCATCGACGCCGCCGAGGTGATCCTCTCGCTGGCGCCGGAAACCAACGGCCATGTCGCAGTCAAGGCCTGGGCGGCACTGTCGCAGTTCACCGGCATCGACCACAGCCACCTGGCGCTGTCCAAGGCCCACGAAGCGATCCGCTTTCGCGATATCCAGGCGCAGCCGCGCAAGATCATCTCCAGCCCGACCTGGTCGGGGCTCGAAGACGATCACGTCAGCTACAACGCCGGCTACACCAACGTTCACGAGAACATCCCGTGGCGGACCATCACCGGCCGCCAGCAGTTCTACCAGGATCACCCGTGGATGCAGGCGTTCGGCGAGCAGTTGATGAGCTACCGGCCACCGGTCAACACCCGCACCATCGCCGGGGTGAAAGGCAAGCGCAGCAACGGCGAGACCGAGATCGTTCTCAACTGGATCACCCCGCACCAGAAGTGGGGCATCCACAGCACCTACAGCGACAACCTGCTGATGCTCACCCTCAGCCGTGGCGGGCCGATCGTCTGGCTCTCGGAAATCGACGCGAAGAAGGCCGGCATCGAGGACAACGACTGGATCGAGTGCTTCAACGCCAACGGCGCGCTGACCGCGCGGGCGGTGGTCAGCCAGCGGGTCAAGGAGGGCATGGTGATGATGTACCACGCTCAGGAACGGATCGTGAACGTGCCGGGCGCCGAGACCACCAAGACCCGCGGCGGCCACCACAACTCGGTCACCCGCGTGGTGCTCAAGCCGACCCACATGATCGGCGGTTATGCCCAACAGGCCTATGGCTTCAACTATTACGGCACGGTCGGCTGCAACCGCGACGAATTCGTCGTGGTGCGCAAGATGGCCAAGGTCGACTGGCTCGACGGTTCGCGCGGCGATGAGCTGCCAGGTCCGCTGCCGACCGAGATGGAATAAGGAGTGCTGTCATGAAGATCCGTTCACAAATTGGCATGGTCCTGAACCTGGACAAATGCATCGGTTGCCACACTTGTTCGATCACCTGCAAGAACGTCTGGACCAGCCGTGAAGGCATGGAGTACGCCTGGTTCAACAACGTTGAATCCAAGCCCGGGGTCGGCTACCCGAAAGAGTGGGAAAACCAGGACAAGTGGAAGGGCGGCTGGGTGCGCAACGCCAACGGCTCGATCAACCCGCGCATCGGCGGCAAGTTCCGGGTGCTGGCGAACATCTTCGCCAACCCCGACCTGCCGAGCCTGGATGACTATTACGAGCCGTTCGACTTCGACTACCAGCACCTGCACACCGCGCCCCTGGGCGAGCACCAGCCGACGGCGCGGCCGCGCTCGGTGGTGTCCGGCAAGCGCATGGAGAAGATCGAGTGGGGCCCGAACTGGGAAGAGATCCTCGGCACCGAGTTCGCCAAGCGGCGCAAGGACAAGAACTTCGACCAGATCCAGGCCGACATTTACGGTGAGTACGAAAACACCTTCATGATGTACCTGCCGCGCCTGTGCGAGCACTGCCTGAACCCGGCGTGCGCGGCGTCCTGCCCGAGCGGGGCGATCTACAAGCGCGAAGAGGACGGTATCGTCCTCATCGACCAGGAAAAATGCCGCGGCTGGCGCATGTGCATCAGTGGCTGCCCGTACAAGAAGATCTACTTCAACTGGAAGAGCGGCAAGTCCGAGAAGTGCATCTTCTGCTACCCGCGCATCGAGGCCGGCATGCCCACTGTGTGTGCCGAAACCTGCGTGGGCCGTATCCGCTACCTCGGTGTGCTGCTGTATGACGCCGACCGCATCGCGGAAGTGGCGAGCACCGCCAACGAGCACGACTTGTACGAGAAGCAGCTGGAGATCTTCCTCGACCCCAACGACCCGGCGGTGATCCGCCAGGCCCTGGAGGACGGCGTACCGCAGTCGGTGATCGACGCCGCGCAACGCTCGCCGGTGTACAAGATGGCCGTCGACTGGAAGCTGGCACTGCCGCTGCACCCGGAATACCGCACCTTGCCGATGGTCTGGTACGTGCCGCCGCTGTCGCCGATCCAGAACGCTGCGGCCGCTGGCACCGTGGGCATGAACGGGGTGATCCCGGATGTCGACAGCCTGCGCATTCCGCTGCGCTACCTGGCCAACCTGCTGACCGCCGGCGACGAAAAACCGGTGAAGCGCGCCCTCAAGCGCCTGCTGGCCATGCGCGCCTACAAGCGTGCCGAGCAGGTCGAAGGCGTCCAGGACCTCAAGGTGCTCAGCGACGTCGGCTTGAGCGTGAACCAGGTCGAGGAGATGTACCGCTACCTGGCCATCGCCAACTACGAAGACCGTTACGTGGTACCGAGTGCCCACCGCGAAGAGGCCATGAGCGACGCCTTCGCCGAGCGCTCCGGGTGTGGCTTCAGCTTCGGCAGCGGCTGCAGTGGCAGCTCCGACACCAACATGTTCGGGGCGAAGAAGGCCAACCGCCGCGACATCCTCAAAACCGTACAGCTGTGGGAGGAATGAGCATGCGCATCCTTAAAGTGATTTCGCTGCTGCTCGATTACCCGAGCGAAACCCTGGTTGCCGGCCGCGACGAGCTGGAGCAGGCGATCATCCAGGCGCGGGAAATCAGCCCGCGCCAGCGCGGCGCCCTGTTCGAGCTGCTGGAGCTGATCTGCAACAACGACCTGATGGATGGCCAGGAACACTACGGCGCGCTGTTCGGCCGTGGCCGTTCGTTGTCGCTGTTGCTGTTCGAGCATGTGCATGGCGAGTCCCGCGACCGCGGCCAGGCCATGGTCGACATGCTCGCCCAGTACGAAGACGCGGGCTTTGCCATCGGCGTCAAGGAGCTGCCGGACTACATCCCGCTGTACCTGGAATACCTCTCGACCCGCGAAGACCTCGAGGCCCGCGAGGGCCTCGCCGATGTCGCGCACCTGCTGGCGCTGCTTGCCGCACGCCTGGAGGAGCGCGAGAGCGCCTACGCCAGTTGCTTCCGTGCGCTGCTGCAGATTGCCGGTGCCGAGCCGCACCAGGCGGTGGCCGACCTGCGCGAACAGGTGGCCGCCGAGCAACGCGATGACTCCCTCGAAGCCCTGGACAAGATCTGGGAAGAGGAGGCGGTGGACTTTCTCAAGGCTGAGCAGCAGGAGCGCTGCAGCTCAATGCCAAGCGCGCCGGGCAAGGCCCGGGAAGAGAGCGCGGTACCGCTGCACTGGGTCGATTTTCAGCATCAGGGCCAGGCCAGCGCGCCGGCCGGGGAGGTGAGCAATGTCTAAGTGGAACCTGTTGTTGTTCGGGGTGTATCCCTATGTGGCGCTGGCGATTTGCTTGCTTGGCAGCTGGGCGCGATTCGACCTGTCGCAGTACAGCTGGAAGGCCGGCTCCAGCCAGATGCTCGACAAGCGCGGCATGCGCGTGGCGAGCAACTTCTTTCACATCGGCGTGCTGTTCGTCCTGGCCGGGCATTTTGTCGGCCTGCTGACCCCGGCGTCGGTCTATCACCACGTGATCAGCACCGAGCACAAGCAGCTGCTGGCAATGGTCTCCGGGGGCTTCTTCGGCCTGCTGTGCCTGATCGGCCTGATCATGCTGCTGCACCGGCGCCTGACCGAGCCGCGGGTACGCGCCACCTCCAGCACCTCGGACATCCTGATTTTGCTGGTATTGCTGGCGCAACTGGTGCTCGGCTTGCTGACCATCGTCGCCTCCACCGGCCATATGGACGGCTCGGTGATGGTGATGCTCGCCGACTGGGCGCAGAACACCGTGCTGCTGCGCCCGGTTGAAGCGGCGGCAGCGATTGCCCCGGTCAGCCTGGTGTACAAGCTGCACGTGCTGCTGGGCCTGACTCTGTTCGTGCTGTTCCCCTTCACCCGCCTGGTGCACATCGTCAGCGCGCCGGTGTGGTACCTGGGGCGGCGCTATCAAATCGTTCGGCAGAAAGCCTGAGGAGGTTGCCATGACTAGCGGATGTGGATGTGGTGGCGGTAACGGCGGTGGCGGTGGTTGCGCGTCTTCGACGGTCCTTGAAACCGCGCCAAGTGCCCTGGCGGTGGAGCTCGAGCCGCCGGCGCAACTGATCGCCAGCAGTGAACAGGAATGGCCGATCATCAGCGTCAACGGTGTATCCCTCAGCCCCGAGGCGTTGGCCCAGGAGCTGCAGTACCACCCGGCAGCGGATCGCGAAGAGGCGGTGTACATGGCCGCCCGCGCGTTGGTAATCCGCGAGCTGATGCAGCAGCGGATTGCCGAGCTGGGGCTGCAATTGCAGGTCGGCGCCGGCGAGAACCAGGAGGAGGCGGCCACCCGCTTGCTGCTGGAGCGCGAAGTGCAGGTACCGGTGTGTGACGAGGCCACCTGCCAACGCTACTACCACAGCAACCGCGCGCGCTTTCACAGCGCGCCGCTGCTGGCGGTGCGGCACATCCTGCTGGAGTGTGCGCCGGATGATGCCGAAGCGCGCAGCCTGGCGCTGGCACAGGCCGAGATCCTCCATGAGCGCCTGATGCAGTTTCCCGAGCAGTTCGCCGAGCTTGCGCAGAAGTATTCGGCCTGCCCGTCGAAGGCCCAGGGCGGTGAGCTGGGGCAGATCAGCAAGGGCCAGACCGTGCCGGAGCTGGAGCGCCAGCTGTTCACCCTGGCCCCGGGGCTGGCCGGCAAGCCGCTGGAAAGCCGCTACGGCTGGCACCTGGTCAGTGTCGACCTGCGTATCGAAGGCCAGGCTTTGCCTTATGAGGCGGTGGCCACGGCGATTCGCACCCAGTTGCAGCAGGGCGTGTGGCAAAAGGCCCTGGTGCAGTACCTGCAAACCCTGATCGGTGCCGCCGATATTCGCGGCATCCGCTTGCAGGGCGCCGATTCACCGCTGGTGCAATAAGGGGAAGGTGATGAGCACTGTGATGCAGGACGGCTTCGGGCGGCAGATCGATTACTTGCGCATGTCGGTGACCGATCGCTGTGATTTTCGCTGTGTGTACTGCATGGCCAAGCACATGACCTTCCTGCCACGCCAGCAGGTGCTGACCCTGGAGGAATTGCAACGCCTGGCCACGCTGTTCGTTGGCCAGGGCGTGCGCAAGATCCGCCTGACCGGCGGCGAACCGTTGATTCGTCCGGGCATCGTCGAACTGTGCCGTCACATTGCCGCCTTGCCGGGCCTGCGTGAACTGGTGATGACCAGCAATGGCTCGCAGTTGCAGCGCCTGGCCCGGCCGCTGGTAGACGCCGGGGTCAAGCGCATGAACATCAGCCTCGACAGCCTGGACGGCGAACGCTTCCGGGCGATTACCCGCAATGGCGATCTCGATCAGGTCCTGCGCGGCATCGAGGCGGCGGGTGATGCCGGCTTCGAGGGCGTCAAGCTCAACTGCGTGGTGATGAAAGGGCGCAACTTCGATGAAGTATTGCCTCTGGTGCAGTACGCCATCGACCAGCGCATCGACATCACCTTCATCGAAGAGATGCCCTTGGGCGAAGTCGGCCGTTCGCGCGGCGAGTCGTTCTGCGCCAGCGACGAGGTGCGGGCGCTGATTGCCAGCCGGCATGCCCTGCTCGACAGCGCCGAAAACAGCGGTGGGCCGGCGCGCTACATGCGTCTGGCCCGGCATCCCGATACGCGTATCGGCTTTATCTCGCCCAACAGTCACAACTTCTGCGCCAGCTGCAACCGGGTACGGATGACCGTGGAAGGGCGCTTGTTGCTGTGCCTGGGGCAGGAGGATTCGCTGGATTTGCGTGGCTTGTTGAGGCGCTATCCGCTCGATGACCAGCCGATCATCAACGCGTTGCAACAGGCGTTGCGGCGCAAGCCGTTGCGCCATGATTTCAGTGCGCAGGGGGAGGTGCAGATCTTGCGGTTCATGAACATGAGCGGCGGGTGAGGGTGGCGGTTCTGGCCTCATCGCTGGCTTGCCAGCGATGGCTGCGCAGCAGCCCGGGTTGATTGCACAACCTGGCAACCTTGATATCGATCAATTTCTTCCACCCGCTTTACCCGTAGCCTTCACTGCATATTGTGTTTCTAGATCAATAAACATCTATATGTAGTGTCCGGAGGGCAAATGCACAGCACGCTGATCAGGGTAGGGCATAACCGGTTGCACAAGCGCGACGGCAGCCTGGTGGCCTTCGACGCGGACAAGATCCGCCAGGCGTTGATCGCCGCCGGCAAGGCCACTGGCGAGTATGCCGAAGCTGAGGCAGACGGTTTGCTTGAAGCAGTCCTTGCCCACCTTGAGGGCTACTCCAAGCTGCACGTCGAGCAGATCCAGGACCGGGTCGAGCGGGTGCTGATGGACGCCGGCCACTTCCTTTCGCTACGCGCCTATATCGTCTACCGCGAACAGCATGGGCGCTTGCGCCGTGACCGCAAGACCCTGGTCGAAGTCGCGACCTCGATGAACGAATACCTCAACCGCGAAGACTGGCGGGTGCAGGCCAACGCCAACCAGGGTTATTCCCTCGGCGGGCTGGTGCTCAACGTCTCCGGCAAGGTCACTGCCAACTATTGGCTCGACGAGGTCTACAGCGAAGCCATCGGCCGCGCCCACCGCGAGGCCGACCTGCACATCCATGACCTCGACATGCTCGCCGGCTACTGCGCCGGCTGGTCGCTGCGCAGCTTGCTGCACGAGGGCCTCAATGGCGTGCCCGGGCGGGTCGAGGCCGGGCCGCCCAAGCACTTGAGCAGCGCCCTGGGGCAGATGGTCAACTTTCTCGGCACCCTGCAGAACGAATGGGCCGGGGCCCAGGCGTTCAGTTCGTTCGACACTTACCTCGCGCCTTACGTGCGCAAGGACCAGCTGAGCTTTGAAGAGGTGCGCCAGGCCATCCAGGAGTTCATCTACAACCTCAACGTGCCGTCGCGCTGGGGCACGCAAACGCCCTTTACCAACCTGACCTTTGACTGGGTCTGCCCGCAGGACCTGCGCGAACAGATCCCGGTGATCGGCGGCGAGGAGATGCCCTTTGCCTATGGCGAGCTGCAGGCCGAAATGGACCTGCTCAACCGGGCCTACATCGAGGTGATGCAGGCCGGCGACGCCAAGGGCCGGGTGTTCACCTTCCCGATCCCGACCTACAACATCACCCATGATTTTCCCTGGGACAGCGACAACGCCGAGCGCCTGTTCGAAATGACCGCCCGCTACGGCCTGCCGTACTTCCAGAACTTCCTCAACTCGGACATGCAGCCCAACCAGGTGCGCTCGATGTGCTGTCGCCTGCAACTGGATGTGCGCGAGCTGCTCAAGCGCGGAGGCGGCCTGTTCGGCTCGGCCGAGCAGACCGGCTCGCTGGGCGTGGTAACGATCAACTGCGCGCGTCTGGGCTACCTGTTCAAAGGTGATGTCAGCGGCCTGCTGCAGCGCCTGGATGCCCTGATGGAACTGGCCATGGAGAGCCTGGAGGTCAAGCGCAAGGTGATCCAGCATCACATGGATGCCGGTTTGTACCCGTACACCAAACGCTACCTGGGTACCTTGCGCAATCACTTCTCGACCATTGGCGTCAACGGCCTGCACGAGATGCTGCGCAACTTCAGCGACGACCAGATGGGCCTGCACAGCGCCCAGGGCCGGCGCTTCGCCCTCAACCTGCTGGACCACGTGCGTGCCACCCTGGTGCGCTTCCAGGAAGAAACCGGCCACCTGTACAACCTCGAAGCGACCCCGGCCGAAGGCACCACCTACCGCTTCGCCAAGGAAGACCTCAAGCGCTTCCCCGACATCCTCCAGGCCGGGTGCAGCCAGGCTCCGTACTACACCAACTCATCGCAGCTGCCGGTGGGCTACACCGACGATCCGTTCGAGGCTCTGGAGCTGCAGGACGAGCTGCAATGCAAGTACACCGGCGGCACCGTGCTGCACCTGTACATGGCCGAGCGGATCTCCTCGGCCCAGGCCTGCAAGCAACTGGTGCGCAGGGCCCTGGAGCGCTTCCGCCTGCCGTACCTGACGATCACCCCGACGTTTTCCATCTGCCCGGTACACGGCTACCTGGATGGCGAACATGAGTTCTGCCCCAAGTGCGACGAGGCGCTGTTGCTGGCTCAGCAGCAGGGCAGCGTGCATTGACCCCGCTTTACCCCCAACTGCAAGGAGCTTCAACATGACTGCACAGCAATCCCTGCCCGTGGCGCAACGCCAACGGTGCGAAGTCTGGACCCGGGTCATGGGCTATCACCGCCCGGTGTCGGCGTTCAACCCCGGCAAACAGTCCGAGCACCAGGAACGGCTGCATTTCAATGAGGGCGCGGCAACGGCCGGGCACCGATGAATCGAGTGCTGCGGGTCGGGGGCATGGTGCCCCTGACCACCCTCGATTACCCCGGCAGGCTGGCCTGTGTGCTGTTCTGCCAGGGCTGCGCCTGGCGTTGCCGTTATTGCCACAACCCGCAACTGATCCCGCCCCGGGGTAGTGATGAACTGCCCTGGGCGCAGGTGCTGGAGTTTTTGCAGCGGCGTCGGGGCCTGCTCGACGCCGTGGTGTTCAGCGGCGGCGAACCGACCTTGCAGGACAGCCTGGCAGAGGCCATGGCCCAGGTGCGGGCCATGGGCTTTGCCATCGGCCTGCACAGTGCCGGGATCAAGCCCGAGGTCTTTGCCCGGGTATTGCCCGGCACCGATTGGGTGGGCTTTGACGTCAAGGCGCTGGCCGAGGACGGCCAGGCGGTCACCGGCGTGCGCGGCAGCGGCCAGGCCAACTGGCGCAGCCTCGACTACCTGCTGGCCAGCGGCGTCGACTATGAATGCCGCACCACGGTGCACTGGCACCTGATCGATCCCCTCCGACTCATCACCCTGGCCCGGCGCTTGAACGCGCTCGGGGTCAAACGCTTCGTCGTGCAGTTGGTGCGCACGGCACGCATGCTCGATGCGCAATTGCCCAGTGCTTCGGCACAAAGCTTGCTGCCCGAGCTGTGGGGCACCCTCCACGCGCTGTTTCCCGTGTTTGAAGTACGCGACTAGTAAGGCTTTGAAATGACCAGATTGACCACAGCACAACGTATCCTCATCGGCTTTGCCATCGCGCCCCTGGCGCTCCTTGGCCTGGCTTTCTATGCACTGCACGATCTGGCCACGCTCAAGGAGCAGGCGGTGGTGATCGTCAAACAGGACTGGCCGAAGATCGAGCCGATCATGGTCATTGCCACCGGCGTGCGCGACAACGCGCGCAACACCCGCGACCTGCTGATCGACAAGGACAACCTGCAGGTGCAGCAGGCCATCGACACCACCAAGCAGCGCATCAGCCAGGCCCTGGCGACGCTCGAGCCGTTGTTCTACCTGCCCGAAGGCAAGGCCGCCTATGCCGCGCTGAAAGCCAGCCGCGAAGCGTATGTCGCTGCCTTCACCCAGGTGCAGACCCTGATTCGCCAGGGCGATGGGCAAGCGGCGATGGCCCAGCTCAAGCAGCAGGTGGTGCCCGCCGAGCGCGAGGTCTACAAGAACCTGGAAACCCTGATGGCCCTGCAGGGGCAGATTTTCGTCGAGCGCGAACAAGCTGCGCAGGCGCTCTACAACGATGCCCGGCTGAACATGCTCGGGCTGTTCGCGTTGTGCCTGGTGGCGGTGCTCGCCGCCGCGCTGGTGGTGACCCGCAGTGTGACCCGGCCGCTGGGTGGCGAGCCGGATACCGCCGCACGGGTGCTGAGCCAGATCGCCCAGGGCGACCTGACCATCGAGGTACCGACCCACGCCAGCGCCGACGGCAGCGTGATGCTCAACATGCATGAAATGCAGCAGAGCCTCAATGGCATGGTCAAGCACATCGCCGCCTCGGTGGAGCGCGTTGCCAGCTCCTCCGAGGAGCTCAGTGCGGTCAGTAGCCAGACCAGCAGCAGCCTGCAGTTGCAGGGCCTGGAAATCGAGCAGGCAGCGGCAGCGGTCAACGAGATGACTGCTGCGGTGGACGAGGTGGCGCGCAACGCGGTGAGCACCAGCGAAGCCTCGAAGGTCTCCGAGCAAACCGCCCAGCGTGGTCGTGAACAGGTGCGCGAGACGGTAGCCTCGATCACCGCCCTGGCCGATGACGTCAACGATACCTCCGGGCGCATCCAGCAACTGGCCGGGCGCGTGCAGGACATCAGCACCGTGCTGGATGTGATCCGCAGCATTGCCGAACAGACCAACCTGCTGGCGCTCAACGCTGCGATCGAAGCGGCCCGGGCCGGTGATGCCGGGCGCGGCTTTGCCGTGGTTGCCGATGAGGTGCGGGCCTTGGCCCATCGCACCCAGGTCTCGACCCAGGAGATCGAGCAGATGATCGGCAATATCCGCCAGGACACCGGCCAGGCGGTGACCGCCATGCTCAGCAGCAGCGAGCGGGTACACACCACCCTGGAGGTGGCGCAGCGTGCCGGTGAAGCGCTGGAGGCGATCACCCAGTCGATCTCGCAGATCAACGAGCGCAACATGATGATCGCCAGCGCCACCGAAGAGCAGGCCCTGGTGGCCCGCGAAGTGGACCGCAACCTGGTGGGCATCCGCAACCTGTCCGATCAGGTGCTGCTCGGTGCGCAACACACCGACACCGCCGGCCAGGACCTGGCGCAGATGGCCGGCAGCCTGAGCCAGACCGTGGCGCGCTTCAAGGTCTAGCTCCAGCCCCAGAACTGCAACCACCCGCCATAGCCCACTGCGGCGACGGCCAGCAACAGGCAAGCGCTGGCGCCGCAACGGCGCCAGCCACGGATATGTTGCGCTGCCAGCAGCTTGCTCGCCAACAGCAGGCTCCAGCCCAAGGCCGCGATCAACAACGTGGCCCTGGCCGGCTGTACCCAGTCCAGCAGCAAGCCCTCAAAGCGCAGCAACTTCACCGTGGTGGCCGACAAGCCAAGGAACAGCCCTGCACCACCCAGGGGCGTCAGGCACAGGCTCAGGGGCCAATACAGGGCAGGATTGCCCGCCAGCCGCGCGGCCAGGCGCAGCAGGATCAGCAGCCCGCCGCCGAGCAGCAGGGCACTGCCACACAGGTACGTGACGATACTGAAGCCGTCGAGCCAGCTGAAACTGTCGTTGAGTTGCGGGTAATGGGTCAGCAGCCACCAGGGCGCGTTGTCCTGTAGCGGCCAGAGCAGCTCATGCTCCACCAGCCAGTTGGCCAGCCATTGCTTGAGGGCGATGAACCAGGGGCTGACTGTCCATTGGAAGGCGCCCATGGCCAGGCCGATCACCCCGAACAGCAGCAAGCGGGTGTCCCAGGGCGAGGGGGTGTGGGTGGCCGATTCAAGGATCTCCTGGTTGCTGGAGCGGGCGATCAGTTGCACCGCGCCGCGTTGCCCGCTGCAGCGGCCACAGGCATGGCAATCACGGGCGCCGCGCATCCGCCGGATGTCCAGCAGCGGGGCGCAGTTGGGCGGTGGCAGGCGTGGCCCGGCGTTGGCTTGCCAGCGCTGTTCATCGACCTGAAAGTGCACCGGCGCCAGCCGGGCGAGCAGGGCGAAGACCCCGCTGACCGGGCACAGGTAGCGGCACCAGATGCGCTTGCCACGCACGAACAGCACACCGACCAGCACCGCCGCCAGGGTCGAGCCGCCGAGAATCAGCAGCGCCGCCTGGGCGTAGTCATAGACGCTGATCAATTGGCCGTAGAGGGTGGTCAGGCAGAACGCCAGGGTCGGCCAGCCACCCCAGCGCAGCCAGCGTGGCACGCCCATGCCCCGGCCATACTGGCTGGCCCACTCGCTCAGCGCGCCTTCGGGGCAGAGCACGCCGCACCAGAGCCTGCCGAACAGCACGATCGACAGCAGCACGAATGGCCACCAGATACCCCAGAACAGGAACTGGGCGAGCAGGGTCAGGTTATCCAGCATGCGTGCCTGGCTGTTCGGTAAAGGTAGAAATGCCGGCAGCACTAGCAGCAGGGCGTAGAACAGCACAACCGCCCATTGAAGTACCCTGATCACCCCGGCGTTGCGCCGCATGCCGTCGCCCAGGCGTTGTAGCCAGCGATTGTGCAAGCTCAGGCTGGACATGCTTGGGCGCCTGTCCTGCGCTGCAGCAACCAGCAGCCGACACTCAGCCAGTAGCCGCAGAGCACCAGCAGGGTGAGCGCGCTGGGGCTCGCCCGGTAGCCGGCGAAACCTGCGAGAAAACTGCCCGGGCCGTGACTGTCGCTGAGCCAGGCGCTGCTGTCCCAAAGGGCGTCGCCGACCAGGCTGTAAGCCATCTCCGGCAGGTCCCAAGCCAGCAACTGGCCGCCGATGCGTTCGCTCGCACTGACCAGCAGCCCGGCAGCCAGCAGCAGCAACAGCGCTTCGCTGATGGCAAAGAAACGCCGCCAGGAAACAAATCGCCGGCTGCTGTGCAGCAGGGCGATGGACAAGCCCGACAACACCAGCCCGGCAACCCCGCCGATGGCAAACAGGCCCAGTTGCGTGCCGTGCAGGCGTGCGCCGGCCCCATACAGAAAGACCACGGTTTCGCTGCCTTCCCGGCTGACTGCCAGCATCGCCAGAAGCAACAGGCCGATGCCGCCCTGGCGCGCCAGTTGCCGATCAGCATGGCGGCGCAAGTCATCCTTGAGTGAGCGGGCGTGGCGATGCATCCAGCCGACCATCTGCACCATCAGCAGACTGGCGACCAGCGCCATGCCGGCCTGGAACCATTCGTTGCCGGCGCCACTCATGGCCTCGCCGGCAAACAGGATCAGCAGCGCCAGCAGCGCCGACAGCAGCAGGCCCAGGGCCACGCCAGCCCACAGAAACCCCAGCAGGCGCTGAGCGCGTTGTTGCTGGTCGGCCCAGGCCTGGAGAATGCCGATCACCAGCAGCGCCTCGACGCTTTCGCGCCAGACGATGAACAAGGCTTGATTCATGGAAACTCCCTGCAGCAGCGTTATTTGGCGAGGATGCCGCCCTCGGGCAACTGCGGATTGAATTCGTCGAAGAACGGATAGTGGCCGGGGCGCAATGGGTGAATGACGACAAAGCTGGTCACCCCGGGCGACAGCACTTTCTCCACCCGCAGCGGCGTGCTTTCGAATTCCGCCGGGCCCTCGCCGAGGTTTTTCAGGACGATCTTGAAACGCTGACCGGCCGGCACCTCGAGCAGCGCAGGGGTGAAGTGGCCGTCGCGCAGGATCAGCTCGAAACTCGGCAGCGGCGCGGCGCTCAGCGGCAAGGCCGCACAAGCGAGCAACAGGGCCATGGCCTTCATTCAATAACCGCCTTTCTTGCCGATCCCGGCATAAACGAATTCGTAGTGCAGTTCGCAGCGCTCGAACCAGGGTTCGACGCCGGTTTCCTTGTCGGTATGGCGTCCGAGCGAGCCGTGGCCGGCCGGCGGCAGCAGGGTGAAGGTCAACTGGTATTTGCCTGGCCCCTGCAGCTTGACGTTATCGCCATAGTGCGGCCCGTCGTTGGCGACCATGGCGTGGAAGTTACCGCTGATGGGTGTGTCGCTGCCCTGTTTCTGCAGGCTGAAGGCGACATTCAGGTAGGGCACGAAACTGCCTTCCTGAAAGCCCTGGCGGTTGTTTTCAGTGGCGCGCACGTCGGCTTCCAGGTGGATATCGGAGTCGACGGTCGCGCGCATCATCCCGGCCGGGGCCATTTCGATCGGCTGCAGGTACACCGCGCCGACTTCCAGGCCCGGGCACAGTTGCGGCTCGCCGATGGGGTATTCCTTGGCGAACGCCTGCGGGGTGATCAGGAGCAAGGCGAGTGACAACGAGAGGGGCGTACGCATGATGGCTTCCGGGGCTGGGCAGTGGGAGCCCGAGTCTAGGAAGCCTTTGCGCGAATAATAATGATTATTATCAATTTTACCGGCGATCCGGCCGCACCCTTGATCTGCATCAAGGGCAGGACTTTAGCTGCGCAGTAGCGTGGAAGCTCGCCCATTGCCCGTCCGAGGCATCTCATGGCCAAGCCTTTTCCCATCAGCCCCAAGCACCCCGAGCGCATCTGCTGGGGTTGTGACCGCTACTGCGCGGCCAACGCCCTGGCCTGCGGTAACGGCGCCGACCGCACCATGCACCCGGCGGAAGTGTTCGGTGAGGACTGGAACGAGCAAAGTGATTACGGGCTGGCGTTGCCGGAGCAGCAGGGCCCCGCTCAGGATCAGGGGGCCACATAGGTGCACGGTTGTTCAGTCAAAACAGCTGTTGACGCTTATCCAGTTGCTGGTCGACCAGCCATTTGCCGTGCGCCAGTGATGCATGCTGGGCGTTATCAAGGTCGGCCAGGTAGGCCATCTTCACCGGCAGCGACAAGCGCCGGCTGGTGTGGCCCTCGGGATCGGTAATCAGGCATCCGGCGTTGAAGGGCGTGGGAATGCCCGGGTGGGTTTCGACGCTTGCGGTGATGGTGTGGTTGCGATGCACGCATTGAAGGGTTTTCATCATCCTTACCTCGCTGCTGTGGTATCGAAAGCGCATCAGTCAGGTTGCTTTTTCGGGTATACCACAGCGTCGGCCCGGTTGGATCCGGGCCGACGAACGTGACGGTCAGCGGAACGCCGGCACCACTTCGTTGATAAACAGCGCCAGCGACTTTTTCTTCTCGGCGTGGGACAGGCTGTTGTCGCACCAGAAGCTGAACTCGTCGACCCCCAGTTGCTGGTAGTAACGAATGCGCGCGATGATTTCTGCCGGGGTGCCGATCATGGTGTTCTTGCGGATGTTGTCCAGTTCGAACTCCGGGCGTTCCTTGAATTTCTCTTCCGGGCTGGGGGCCAAAAAGCCGTTCTCCGGCACCTGCTTGTTGCCGAACCAGGCATCGAAGGTCCGGTAGAAGCGCGAGATGGCCTGGGCGCCGACTTTCCAGCCGTCGGCGTCATCCGCGGCATGCACGTGGGTGTGGCGTAGCACCATCAGTTGCGGACGCGGTACCTCGGGGTTGTTGGCCAGGGCCGCATCGAACTTGTTTTTAAGGTCGAGGACTTCTTCATCGCCTTTCATCAGCGGCGTGACCATCACGTTGCAGCCGTTCTTGACCGCGAAGTTGTGCGAGTCCGGGTCGCGCGCGGCGATCCACATCGGCGGCATGGGCTTGTGCAGCGGCTTGGGCACGCAGGTCGAGGTGGGGAACTTCCAGATCTCGCCGTCGTGGGCGTAGTCGCCTTGCCACAAGGCACGGATCACCGGGACCATCTCACGCAGGGCCTGACCGCCCTCGGAGGCGGGCATGCCCCCAGCCATGCGGTCGAACTCGAACTGGTAGGCGCCGCGGGCCAGGCCGACTTCCATGCGGCCGTTGCTGATCACATCGAGCAGGGCGCATTCACCGGCCACCCGTAGCGGGTGCCAGAACGGCGCAATGATGGTCCCGGCACCGAGGTGGATGGTCGTGGTGCGCGCCGCGAGGTAGGCCAGCAGCGGCATCGGGCTGGGCGAGATGGTGTATTCCATGGCGTGGTGTTCGCCGATCCACACGGTGCTGAAACCGCCGTCTTCGGCCATCAGGGTCAGTTCGGTGAGGTCTTCGAACAGCTGGCGGTGGCTGACCTGTTCATCCCAACGTTCCATGTGTACGAACAACGAAAATTTCATGACGCATTCCTCGGATCTTGTTGTAGGTCGCCTGTCGAGTCAGGCGGCATGACTCTCGACCTGCGCCTGGCGCCTGTCGTAAGAATAGCGGGGCTCAGGCCAAGGCTGGCAGTTCGGCCATCTTGCCGCGGCAGTACACCAGCGGGCTGGGGGCCTGCTCGGGGACGATGAGGTTTTTCACTGCGCCGACCATGATCGCGTGGTCGCCGCCTTCATATTCGCGCCACAGCTCGCATTCGATGATTGCCGTGGCGTTGGCCAGCAACGGATTGCCCAGTGCGCTCAGGGTCCAGTCGATGCCCTGGGCCTTGTCCTTGCCCTTGCGCGCAAAGGCATAGGCTTCGGCCTGTTGTGCGCCGGACAGCAAGTGGATGGCGAAGCGCTTGTTGCGGATCAGCACCGGGTAGGAATCGGAGCTGTAGTTGGGGCAGAACAGTACCAGCGGCGGGTCCATGGACAGCGAACTGAACGCGCTGGCGGTCAGGCCGACGACCTGGCCGTCGTCGTCCAGGGTGGTAATCACCGTAACGCCGGACGGGAAGGAGCCCAGGACGTTCTTGTAGACGGTTGCGTCGATCATGGCGTGGTCCTCGGAAGCAGCGGTGGTCCGCGTTTTTGTTTGATGTGTCTGATGGTATACCGTAATACCTAATTTGCAAGTGGAATTTTCAGTCGGGACGAACGGCCCAGCATTGCCTTAAGCGCCCGCAAATACGGGGGTTTGAGCGAATATGGAAGGAAGAGGGCGAGCAAAAAATCAGATCAGTTGCAGGCAAAACGGCCGGATCAGTCTTGTGAAAAAGATGGAATACCATAATATGGTGCGCAGCTAAGTTGCTCGTTTCGAGCGCTCCGCAAGCGGTTTCCTACAAAGATAAAAACAGAACCTTTCGAGCTTATTGCCCATGTCCCAGCCGTCTTCGCAACAGCAGTTGATCGAAAACCATACGGTCGATTACGTACCGCCCGCCGAGCGCCATGGTCAGGCGCGCGATCTGTTCACCTTGTGGTTCAGCACCAACATTGCGCCGCTGCCGATTGTCACCGGGGCCATGGTGGTTCAGGTGTTCCATCTCAATTTGTTCTGGGGAATGCTGGCCATTGTCCTAGGCCATATGCTCGGAGGTATTGTCATTGCCCTGGCCTCGGCCCAAGGGCCGCAGATGGGCATTCCGCAGATGGTCCAGAGCCGTGGTCAGTTCGGCCGTTATGGCGCGCTGCTGATCGTGTTCTTTGCCGCCATCATCTATGTCGGCTTCTTTATTTCCAACATCGTCCTGGCCGGCAAGTCGATCCACGGCATTGCGCCGAGCGTGCCGATGCCGGCGGCGATCATCATCGGCGCCCTCAGCGCCACCGCCATTGGCGTGATCGGCTACCGATTCATCCATAGCCTCAACCGCATCGGTACCTGGGTGATGGGTACGGCGTTGCTGGCGGGCTTTGCAATGATCTTCGCCCAGGAGTTGCCGGCCGATTTCTTCAGCCGTGGCGGCTTCAACCTGTCGGGCTGGGTTGCGACCTTGTCGCTGGGGGTGATCTGGCAGATCAGCTTTTCACCCTACGTGTCCGACTATTCACGCTACCTGCCGCGTGAAGTGGGTATTGCGCGGCCGTTCTGGGCAACCTATTTCGGCGCTACCTTGGGCACTATTCTGTCGTTCAGCTTTGGCGTCGTTGCCGTACTGGCGGTGCCGGAGGGGACCGAGGCGATGGCGGCGGTGGAGCAGGCCACCGGCTGGTTGGGGCCGATCCTGATGGTGCTGTTCCTGCTCAACATCATCAGCCACAACGCCCTTAACCTGTATGGCGCGGTGTTATCGATCGTCACCTCGATCCAGACCTTTGCCAGCCGCTGGACCCCGAGCATCAAGGTGCGTGTGGTGCTGGCCAGTGTGATTCTGTTGGGCTGCTGCCTGGTGGCGTTGAGCGCCTCGGCGGACTTCATTGGTCATTTCATCGGCCTGATCCTGGCGCTGTTGCTGGTACTGGTGCCCTGGGCGTCGATCAACCTGATCGACTTCTACCTGATCAAGCGCGGTAGCTACGACATTGCCTCGATCTTTCGTGCCGATGGCGGCGTCTACGGGCGCTTCAATGCCCATGCGATCGTCGCTTATGCCTGTGGGATCCTGGTGCAACTGCCGTTTGCCAATACGTCGCTGTATGTCGGGCCGTATGCCAATCTGGTGGAGGGTGCGGACTTGTCGTGGCTGGTGGGGCTGTTGGTGACGTGCCCGTTGTATTACTGCCTGGCGACGCGGGGGCGGGGTCAGTTGGTACAGATCCAATGCAGGAGCGGGCTAGACCCGCGATGAGGCCGGTACAGCCAGCACATCAAGTGTTGTCTGGATTGCGACCTCTGCGCGCTCGATCGCCGGCAAGGCCAGCTCCCACAAGTCCGGCGTACACAGATCCATTGTGGGAGCTGGCTTGCCAGCGATGAGGCCAGTACAGTATCGAAAGGCCTTGATCAGAACGCGGTCGGCTGAATGATCTCGACCCAGTAATCATCCGGGTCCTTGATGAACGCCAGGTGCTTCATGCGGCCGTCGCTCAGGCGTTTCTGGAAGGTGACGCCCAGTTGCTCGAAACGCTCGCAGGCTGCACGGATATCCGGCACCGAGATGCAGATATGGCCGAAACCACGCGGGTCGGTGTTGCCGTTGTGGTAGGCAAAGTCGGCGTCGTTCTCGGTACCGTGGTTGTGGGTCAGTTCGAGGATGCCAGGGATCGACTTCATCCACTCGGTGCGCTTGGCGGCGTCAGCCGGGATTTGCGCCTTGTCGACCAGGGCGAGGAAGTACAGGCTGAACTCGGCTTCCGGGAAGTCGCGTTTTTCTACCAGGCTGAAGCCCAGCACACGGGTGTAGAAGTCCAGGGACTTGGCAACGTCCTTGACCCGCAGCATGGTGTGGTTGAAAACGAAGTTGTGGGTCGCGGCATCCGGTTGCGCGGTGACACCAGGGAGGGTGTCGAGATGGTTCAGGCTCATGGGCTCTCCGCATTTGAGGCTGGCAACAGTGCTGCCAGCAAAACAGTCAGGGCGTCATGATACGGAACTGAAGCGATTGCGCAAACGATTTGCGCCCCGCCTTTACAGGGCGGGGCGCAAGAATTAGAAGCCCGCCGAAGCGGGCGTATGGGGCGCTAGTCCGTTAGCAGCCTTCATCCTGAGCCAGTCGATGTGAAAAAAGTGTGAAGGTGTTTTTCACTTACGCAACCAGCTGTCGACTGTCTTGGCGCCGTACTGTTCCTTCCAGGCTTTCAGGCCCCGGTGGTTGCCGCCCTTGGTCTCGATCAGCTCGCCGGTGTGCGGGTTTTCATAGACCTTTACGACCCGCGCGCGGCGCTGTTTCGGCGCGCTGACCGGGCCTTTGTGGGACGCTTTTGGATCGAGGATGGCGATAATATCGCGCAGGCCCTTGTCGTAGTGTTTCATCAGGTCGACAAGTTTCTTTTCGAACTCGATTTCGCGCTTCAGGCCGGCATCCTTTTTAAGCGCCTCCAATTGCGCCATTTGTTCCTGAAGGGCCTTTTCGGCAGCGCGGAACTCTGCAAGTCTGGACACTGTCATCACTCCTTTAAGTCTGCAGTGGCCCGGCATGCGTGAAGATCAGCAACATTCTGTATAACGCAGCCGCCACCGGGTTGGGTACAACATCGCACTAATAAAGAGTGTAGTAGTCTGTACGAGGCGGGTAAACATTAAACTTTTATATTACCGCTTATGGAACTTTCTTAATTAACCCCACACCGTGGCCAAAGAACTAGTCGACACTGTGCCTGGCGCCTTAGACCATGGTCCAATGGGCCGGTCTAGAGCGGTTGCGAGATGATAGGCGGTCACCGTCGACTGCCATCGGCGCTGGGAGCATTGTCGGCGCCGGGACCGGCGCCGGTTGTTTTTTGCCTTTCTTTCGGATTTCGCTTCTCATGTTTGCCCCATACCCTCTCGCGCCCGGGCGCAGCCTTATCGGCCTGCTCGCGATGTTTGCTGCTGTATCGACTCAAGCCGCTGGTTTTCTTGAAGACAGCAGCGCCAAAGTCGAAGCACGCAACGTCTACTTCAACCGTGACTTCCGTGATGGTCATACCAGTTCCAGTCAGGGAGCCTCGAAACGCGAAGAGTGGGCCCAGGGCTTTATTCTCAATGTGCAGTCCGGCTACACCGAAGGCACTGTAGGATTTGGTGTTGATGCACTGGGCATGCTCGGCTTCAAACTCGACTCCAGCCCGGCCGACAGCAACAGTGGTCTGTTGCCGTCCAGCGGACATGACCCGCGCGGTTCGGTAGACCAGTACGCGAAGATGGGCGTGGCCGGCAAGATGCGTTATTCGCAGACGGTGCTCAAGGTCGGCTCGATGATGCCGGACATGCCGCTGCTCAAGTACAACGACGGGCGTTTGTTGCCGACGATGTTTCAGGGCACGCTGCTGACCTCCGAAGAAATCAAGGGCCTGAAGTTCACCGTTGCCCGCCTGGACAAGTACACCGCGCGGGATTCAACCGACCGTCAGGACATCCGCGTTCATTGCAAGAACAAACGCTACGCCTGCAATACCACTGCCGACCATTTCGACATGGCCGGGGTCGACTACAAGTTCAATGACCGCCTGAGTGCGCAGTACCAGGTGGCCAAACTTGAGAACATCTACCGCCAGCACTTCCTGGGCCTGATGGCCAGCCAGCCGTTGAGCGTCGGCAGCCTGTCGGCCGACCTGCGCCTGATCAAGAGCGACGACATCGGCCGTGCGCGCGCCGGCGATATCGATCACCGCGCCTTGAGCGGCATGCTCGGTTATAGCCTGGGTGGGCACAAGGTCAGCGCCGGCTGGCAGCGCATGTATGGCGAGAACGCCATGCCGTACCTGGATGGCAGCAACCCGTACCTGGTCAACTACGCCCAGGTCAACGACTTCGCTGCAGCCCAGGAGCGCTCCTGGCAACTGCGCTACGACTACGACTTCAAGGCCATGGGTGTACCGGGCTTGAGTTTCTTTACCCGCTACATCAACGGTGACCATATCAAGGTCCCGGGCAGCCTGGCCGAGGGCAAGGAGTGGGAACGCGACAGCGAGCTCAAGTACCAGATCCAGGGCGGCACCTTCAAGGATGTCAGCGTGCGCTTGCGTAACTCCACCTACCGCAGCAACTACGAGAAGTATGCCCGCGACATGGACGAAACCCGGGTGATCGTCAGCTACAACTTCTCGATCTTCTAAACAACAGTACGTTGCCATTGTGCTTCGGCCAGCCGACTATAGGGGCTGGCCGGGCCATGGAAGCGACTTGCAATGAAACAACTGCTGTTGATTGGTATCGGGCCGGGCAATCCGCGCCAGATCACCCTTGAAGCCATCGACGGGCTGAACCGTGCCCAGGTGTTCTTCGTGCTCGACAAGGGCGCGGTCAAGGATGAGTTGCTGCAACTGCGCAAGAACATTCTCGAACGTTACATCGATCAACCCGGGTATCGCCTGGTGCAGGTCGATGACCCGCTGCGCGATGGCGCGGCCAGCGACTATGTCGGTGCAGTGCAGGACTGGCACCAGCAGCGTGCGGCGCTGTACGCCAGCCTGATCGAAAACGAACTGGCGGACGGTGAATGTGGCGCTTTCCTGCTGTGGGGCGAGCCGACCCTGTACGACAGTACCCTGCGTATTCTCGATCTGGTGCAGGCCCGAGGCGTGTCACTGGCGCTTGAAGTGATCCCCGGCATCAGCAGCGTGCAGGCCCTGGCCGCCGGCCACCGCATTGCCTTGAACCGTATTGGCGAGCCCCTGACCGTGTTGCCCGGGCGGCGTCTGGCCGAACAGCCGCGCATCGACAACCTGGTGGTCATGCTCGATGGCCAGTGCGCCTTCGCGGCGCTGGATGATCCGCAGTTGCACATCTATTGGGGCGCTTACCTGGGCACGGCGGACCAGATCCTGATTGCCGGGCCGCTGCTCGAGGTCAAGGCGCAGATCCTCGCCGCCCGTGAACAGGCACGGGCGCGCAAGGGCTGGATCATGGACACTTATCTGCTGCGTCGGCCGCTGTAGCCAGGCGATTCTTGGCCTCGATCCACTGGGCCATGTACTGGGTGCTTTTGTGCTGGTGGTGGCGGAGCATGGCGCCGGTGAAGTTGAACAGGCGGTGCTGGTCGAGGTCGGCCAGGGCGTATTCGATGCGTTCGACCAAGGCGTTGGCGTGCTGGCGACGGTCGTAGCGAGCGCTCAACAGCCGGCGCGCGTCCTGCTGCGCCTGGTTCCAGCGCGCTTCGTCGCTGTATAGCGTCGCCGCGGCTTCGGCCAGGCCTTCGGCGGTCTCGGCGATCGCACCGGGCCAGGGCAGGGCGCCGTGCATGGCTTCGGCGCCGATCGGCGTGGTCACGCTGGGCGTGCCGCATTGCATGGCGTCGGTGAGCTTGCCCTTGATCCCGGCGCCAAAGCGCAGGGGGGCCAGGCAGATGCGCGCATTGCTCATCACTTCCAGGGCATCTTCAGCCCAGTTCATGATGTGAAAGCCCTCGGCCGGTTTGTGCAGCGCCGTGGCCTTGGGCGGGGTGTAGGCACCGTAGATGTGCAACTGCGCCTGCGGCAGGCGCCGACGGATCATCGGCCACAGGCTGTTCTTCATCCACAGCACCGCGTCCCAGTTCGGCGCATGGCGGAAGTTGCCGATGCTGAGGAAGTGCGCGCGCTCGGCGAACGGTTTGAACGGCTCGCTGGGCGCGTCGAGCATCAGCGGGCACCAGTGCAGCAGGTGCTCGGGCACGCCGAAGCCGTTGAGCAGCAGGTCGATCTCGACGTCGGAGATCATCAGGCTCAGGTCGCTGCGGTAGATGGCGGCGAGTTCGCGCAGGGTCAGGTCGGCGCTGGCCATCTGCCGATAGAGGTCGGGGCCGGAGGTGTTGAACAGCGCGCGAAAATCATTCGGGTCCAGGCCCTCGATCAGGCGCCGGCGCAGCAGTTGCTGGCGAGCATCGCGCAGGCTTTGCAGGTCGGAGGTTTCCAGCACGCGCAGGGCGTTGGGGCAGTGTTTTTCCACACGCCAGCCGAACTGCTCTTCCATCATGAAACGGTCGAACAGCACGACGTCCGGGGCCAGTTCGCCGACAAAGCGGTCGAAGCTGCTGTCGTTGAGGGTGATGGCCTGCTCGGCGATACCCAGGCTTGCCAGGTCGGCCTTGTGCTCGCCAATGGCTGCAGGGCTGCTGAAGGTGATGCGCCAGCCGCACTGCACGAAGCTTTCAAGGATCTGCATCATGTGCGAACCGGCGGCCGAAGAGCGCGGCTCGGGCCAGACGTAGCCAATGACCAGGACGTTGAGGGCAGGGGCGGACATGGGTATCGGGGACCTTGGCAAAAGCGCGTATTAAAGCAGATTCTGCGCTCCCACCCCCACTCATCCCTAAAAGGCCTGGAGAATACCCTGCACCTTGTCACGCAACTGGTCGATGCTGAACGGCTTGGCGATCTGGTGCAGGTCGGCCGGTACATCGAGGTTGTCGCCATAGCCACTGGCAAACAGCACCGGCAGCGCCGGACGCAGCTCCCGGGCTTTTACTGCCAGGTCCTTGCCGTTCATGTCCGGCAGGCCGACGTCGGTCAGCAGCAAGGCCAGGGATTGTTGCGTGTCTTTCAAAACCTTCAGCGCCGCTTCTGCATCGGCAGCCTGCAGCACCTGATAGCCCAGCTCTTCAAGCACCTCGACCATCAGCATGCGCACGATAGCGTCATCTTCGACGACGAGCAGGGGCTGGGGTGTCTGGGACATTGGGGGATTCCTGTACAAAAGTCTGTTCATTATCTGTAAGCCGGGTGCGCTCCGAAGTTCCCTCTGTGCTGAAAAAAGCCCCCCGAATGAACAGCATAGCGGTCATTGAAAAAGCAGGGAACGTTTGCGCAAGACACCTCTCAAATGCTGGCTAAATGCCCTGCCAGAATGGCCAAAGGCGTTTAGACTCGGAGTAGGGAAGGCTGGCAGAATGGCCGTTCCCACGGAAAATAGAACGATTACTCGAAAAATCCGCCACACTCCTTCGTTTGCTACCTTTGCTCGGGCGTCTTGAGATGATTCAACCAGCCTCAATCGATCAGCGCAGCTTTCGCAAGCTGCTGACCCGCAACATCGGCCTGCCCCTGGGGGTCGGACTGCTCAGTGCGGTGGTGTTCGTCACCATCATCAGCTACCTGCTGGCGGCCATCCAGTGGGTCGAGCACACCGATCGGGTGATCAACAACGCCAACGAGACGGTCAAGCTGTCGATCGACATGGAAACCGGCATGCGCGGCTTCCTGCTCACCGGCGAAGAACGCTTTCTCGATCCCTACGAGGTGGCCAAGCCGCAGGTGGTTGCCGGTATCAAGGGCCTGGAGCAGATGGTGGCGGACAACCCGCAGCAGGTTGACCGCCTGGAGCGCCTGCTCGGTCTGCAGGAAGAGTGGAACACCTTTGCCAGCACCATGATCAGCCTGCGCCGCGACAACGGCAACTTTCGCGAGGCCATTGGCTCGGGAAGGGGCAAGCGCCTGACCGACGAGATCCGCAAGGAGTTCGACGCCTTCATTGCCATGGAGCACCAGCTATGGGTCGCGCGCAACGAAACGGTGAATACCACCACCGTGGTGTCGATTTCCGTCTACCTGGTGTTTGTCATCCTGCTCAGCGGCCTGCTGGCCTACCTGGGCCGCCGCGACCTGCTGGCGTTGTCCAGCAGCTATGCCAGCGGCCTTGAGTCCCAGCAACGTGCCAACCAGCGCCTGGAGCGCCAGGCCTGGCTGCGCACCGGGCAGACCGAACTGGCCGGCCAGGTGTTGGGGCAGTTGACCCTGCCGATGCTCGGCAACAATATCCTGCGCTTTTTTGCCGTCTACCTGGGCAGCGCCGTGGGCGCCCTGTACGCCCGCGACGAACACGGCGGCTTGCGCCGGGTCGCCACCTATGGGCTGTCGGCCGAGCAGGCCGCGCTGGACCGGGTGGTCGGCAGCCAGGAAGGTATTCTGGCCCAGGCCGTCATGCAGGAGCGCCTGCTGCGCCTGGACGATCTGCCGGGCGACTATTTCAAGGTCAGCAGCGGCTTGGGCGAGGGCTTGCCTCGCAGCGTGCTGGTGATGCCGACCAGCAACGATGGGCAGATCAACGGCGTGGTCGAGCTGGGGTTCCTGCGCACCCTGGATGAGCGCGATATCGAGTTCCTGGAACTGGTGGCCGCCAACATGGGGACGTCGATCGAAAGCGCCCGCTACCGTCAGCGCCTGCAGGAGGTATTGGCCGAAACCCAGCAGCTCAACGAAGAGTTGCAGGTGCAGCAGGAAGAGCTGAAAACCGCCAACGAAGAGCTTGAAGAACAGTCGCGGGTGCTCAAGGAGTCCCAGGCCAACCTGGAAACCCAACAGGCCGAACTCGAGCAGACCAACGAGCAACTGGCCGAGCGCACCGAAGCCCTGGCCGAACAGCGCGATGCCCTGGACCGCAAGAACAGCGAGTTGAACCAGGCCCAGGTCGAGCTGCAGGAGCGCGCCGAAGACTTGCAACGCTCGAGCAAGTACAAGTCCGAGTTCCTTGCCAACATGTCCCACGAGCTGCGCACGCCGCTCAACAGTTCGCTGATCCTGGCCAAGCTGCTGGCCGAGAACGCCGAAGAAAACCTCACCGGCGAGCAGGTCAAGTTTGCCGAGTCGATCTATTCGGCGGGCAATGACCTGCTCAACCTGATCAACGATATTCTCGACATCGCCAAGGTCGAGGCCGGCAAACTCGAGGTGCGCCCGGAAACCACCCACGTGGCGCGTCTTGCCGAAGGCCTGCGTAACCTGTTCGAACCACTGGCCGACGAAAAGCACCTGAGCTTCAAGGTCTCGGTCGAGGCGCAGGTGCCGCCAACCCTGTATACCGATCGCCAACGCCTGGAACAGATCCTCAAGAACCTGCTGTCCAATGCGGTCAAGTTCACCGAGCGCGGCGAAGTCAGCCTGAGCGTTGGCTGGCAGGCGGGCAGCGGTATCGTCTTCTCGGTGCGCGACAGCGGCATCGGCATTGCTGCCGACCAGCAGCAGAGCATCTTCGAGGCCTTCCATCAGGCCGATGGCACCACCAACCGTCGTTATGGCGGTACTGGCCTGGGCTTGTCGATCTCGCGCGACCTGGCGCAGTTGCTCGGTGGCCAGATCAGCGTCGACAGCAGCCTGGGCAAGGGCAGCGTGTTCAGCCTGGTCCTGCCGGAGCGCTACGAGCCGATTGTCGAGCAACGCCCGGCGGCGATCGTTCATCAGCCGGCGCTGGTGGTCGCAGCACCCGTGCCGGAAGTGGTGCCAGCACCGGCGCCACGCCAGACGCCAAGCTTCGCCGACGACCGCGACAAGGCACCCTTCAGCAACCGCTGCATCCTGGTGATCGAGGACGAGCCGAATTTCGCCCGCATCCTCTACGACCTGGCCCATGAGCTGGGCTACAGCTGCCTCGTCGCGCAGGCCGCCGACGAAGGCTTCGAACTGGCGGCAAGCTTCATTCCCGATGCGGTGCTGCTGGACATGCGCCTGCCGGACCATTCCGGCCTGACCGTGCTGCAACGGCTCAAGGAGCAGGCCAGCACCCGGCACATTCCGGTGCATGTGATCTCGGTCGAGGACCGGGTCGAGGCGGCGTTGCACATGGGCGCCATCGGCTATGCGGTCAAGCCGGCGACCCGCGAGGAACTCAAGCAGGTGTTCGCCCGCCTGGAGGCCAAGCTGACCCAGAAGCTCAAGCACATCCTGCTGGTCGAGGATGACGACCTGCAGCGCGAAAGCATCGCCCGCCTGATCGGCGACGAAGACATCGAGATCACCGCCGTAGGCATGGCCCAGCAGGCCTTGGACCTGCTGCGCGAGAACATCTATGACTGCATGATCATTGACCTCAAACTGCCGGACATGCTTGGCAACGAGCTGCTCAAGCGCATGTCCGACGACGACATCCGCGCGTTCCCGCCGGTGATCGTCTACACCGGGCGCAACCTGACCCGCGAAGAAGAAGCCGACCTGCTCAAGTACTCGCGCTCGATCATCATCAAGGGCGCGCGCTCACCCGAGCGCCTGCTCGATGAAGTCACGCTTTTTCTGCACAAAGTCGAATCCAAGCTGTCCCATGAAAGGCAGCGCATGCTCAAGACCGCGCGCAGCCGCGACAAGGTCTTCGAGGGGCGCAAGTTGCTGCTGGTGGATGACGACGTGCGTAACATCTTTGCCCTGACCAGCGCCCTGGAACACAAGGGCGCGATCGTCGAGATCGGGCGCAATGGCCGCGAAGCCATCGAGCGCCTGGAACAGCACGAGGACATCGACCTGGTGCTGATGGACGTGATGATGCCGGAGATGGACGGCTATGAGGCCACCCGTTTGATCCGCAAGGACCCGCGCTGGCGCAAGCTGCCGATCATCGCCGTCACCGCCAAGGCGATGAAGGATGACCAGGAGCGTTGCCTGCAAGCCGGGGCCAACGACTATCTCGCCAAGCCCATCGACCTTGACCGTCTGTTCTCGCTGATCCGTGTCTGGCTGCCGCAACTGGAGCGAATTTGAGTATCGAACGCAACACCGACATTGAAATCCGGCTGCTGATCGAGGCGATCTACCTCAAGTACAGCTATGACTTTCGCGATTACTCCGGCGCCTCGATCAAGCGCCGGATCCAGCACGCACTGCGCCAGTTCGACTGCAAGACGGTGTCGGCCCTGCAGGAGCGGGTGTTGCACGATCCGGGCATGTTCATGCAGTTGCTGCAGTTCCTGACCATCCCGGTCAGCGAGATGTTCCGCGACCCCGAGCACTTTCTCGCGGTGCGCCAGGAAGTGGTGCCGCTGCTGCGCACCTGGCCTTCGATCAAGATCTGGATCGCCGGTTGCAGTACCGGCGAAGAGGTCTATTCGATGGCCATCCTGCTGCGCGAAGAAGGCTTGCTGGAACGCACCATCATCTACGCCACCGACATCAATCCCAGCTCCCTGGAGAAGGCCAAGCAGGGCATCTACAGCATGCAGAACATGCGCCTGTATGCCGAGAACTACCGCAAGGCCGGGGGCCGCGGCGAGCTCAGCGACTACTACACCTCGGCCTATGGCAATGCCATCGTCGACAGCAGCCTGCGCGACAACGTGACCTTCGCCGACCACAGCCTGGCCACCGACAGCGTATTCTCCGAAACCCAGTTGATCTCCTGCCGCAATGTGCTGATCTACTTCAACAAGGCCCTGCAGGACCGTGCCTTCGGCCTGTTCCACGAGTCGCTGTGCCATCGCGGTTTTCTGGTCCTGGGCAGCAAGGAAACCCTGGATTTCTCGGCCTATGCCGACCAGTTCGAGGCGCTGGTCAAGCCCGAACGGATCTACCGTAAATCATGAAGGGGGTCCAGGCGATTACCCTTGGTGCCTCGGCGGGGGGCGTCAGCGCCTTGCTTGCGGTGTTCCAGGCCTTGCCGCCGGCGTTTCGCATTCCGCTGGTGTGCGTGCTGCATCTGCCGGATGATCGCCACAGCCACCTGGCCGAGGTCTTTGCCCGCAGGCTCAAGCGTCCGGTGCGTGAAGCCCGTGACAAGGAAGACATCGCGCCCGGCTCCATTTATGTGGCGGGCCCCGGCTACCACCTGTCAGTGGAGCGCGACCATAGCCTGTCCCTGAGCCAGGAGGAGCGCGTGCATTTTTCCCGGCCCTCGATCGACGTTCTGTTCGAGTCGGCGGCTGATGCCTATGGCCCGGGCTTGCTCGGTGTACTACTGACCGGCGCCAATGAAGACGGTGCTCGTGGCCTTGCATCGATCAAGCGCCAAGGTGGCCGGACCATTATCCAGGACCCCCATGAGGCGCAAGTGTCGACCATGCCGCGCGCGGCACTGGCTCTGCACCAGCCCGATTACATACTCCCTTTGAATGGCATCGGGCAATTGCTCGCCAGCCTGGAAGCCCCTGAATGCTAAGCCACATCCATGCAAAACTGCTGATCGTCGACGACCTGCCGGAGAACCTGCTGGCCCTGGACGCGTTGATCAAGGGCGAAGACCGCGAGGTGCACCAGGCTCAGTCCGCCGACCAGGCCCTGGCACTGTTGCTCGAGCACGAGTTCGCCCTGGCTATCCTCGACGTGCAGATGCCCGGCATGAACGGCTTCGAACTGGCCGAGCTGATGCGCGGCACCGAGAAGACCAAGAATATCCCGATTGTCTTTGTCAGCGCCGCCGGGCGCGAGATGAACTACGCCTTCAAGGGCTACGAAAGCGGCGCGGTGGACTTCCTGCACAAGCCGCTGGACAGCCTGGCGGTGAAAAGCAAGGTGGCGGTGTTCGTCGACCTGTTTCGCCAGCGCAAGGCCCTCGGCCAGCAACTGGAAGCTCTCGAACGCAGCCGCGAAGAACAGGAACTGCTGCTGGCGCAGTTGCAGGTGACCCGCCGCGAACTGGAACACGCGGTGCGCATGCGCGATGACTTCATGTCGATCGTCTCCCATGAGGTGCGTACGCCCCTGAACGGCCTGATCCTGGAAACCCAGCTGCGCAAGCTGCACCTGGCCAAGGACAACGCCGATGCCTTTACCCTGGACAAGATGCGCGCCATGGTCGAGCGCGACGAGCGGCAGATCAACAGCCTGATCCGCCTGATCGAGGACATGCTCGACGTGTCGCGGATCCGCACCGGCAAGCTGTCGATCCGCCCCAGTCAGTTCGACCTGGGGCAACTGGTGGGCGGCTTGATCGAGAACTTCGAAGCCCAGGCGGCGGCTGCCGAGTCACGCATCGAGTTCGAGGCGGGCGTGCCGCTGGCAGGTGTCTGGGACGAGTTTCGGATCGAACAGGTGGTCGCCAACCTGCTGACCAATGCCCTGCGCTACGGGGCGAAAAGCCCGGTGCAGGTGCGCACCTTCGAGCAAGGCGGCATGGCCTGTGTCGAGGTGCGTGACCACGGCATCGGCATCAGCGAGCACAACCAGCAACGGATCTTCCAGCAGTTCGAACGGGTCGCTTCCAGCCAGAGCAGTGCAGGCCTTGGCCTTGGCCTGTACATCTCCGAGCAGATCGTCCTGGCCCATGGCGGCGGCATCAGCGTGCACAGCGTCGAAGGCGAGGGTGCGACTTTTACCGTGTGTCTGCCGTTGCCGCAGTCACTGCGAGAAAATGACCGGTAGCAGGCAACCTCTGCATGAGGCCGGGGTCATACTGCGATGTAACCAAACGATTTATAGAACAAGGCATTGGCATGAGTGAAGATGCGCAAGACGTAGTACTGGTGGTCGAAGACGAACCGGTGATTCGCATGATTCTCGAGGACTACCTCAAGGGTGAGGGTTACCACGTGCTGGTGGCGGAGAACGGTGAGCAAGCCTTCAAGATTCTGGCAAGCAAGCCGCACCTGGACCTGATTGTCACCGATTTTCGTTTGCCGGGAGGGATCTCCGGGGTGCAGATCGCCGAACCTGCGGTCAAGATGCGCCCGGACCTTAAGGTGATTTTCATCAGCGGCTATCCGGCGGAAATCCGCGAATCAGGCAGCCCGATCGCCTTCAAGGCGCCGATCCTGGCCAAGCCCTTTGATCTGGACAGCTTGCGTGACCAGATTCAGGAGCAATTGCGCTAGGAGCCTGCTGACACTTCCCACGCCATCGAGCATGGGTGGCTGATGTTCCCCACCGTGCAAAAAGCGTCCGATAACATCCTTGTGAGTCGCCACAGGGAATCGGCGCATGCGCTTTATCGTTCGCAAAGGAGACGCCACCAGCACCGGTGGTGAAGTACGCGGCGGCTGCGCAAAGCATCCGCTTGGCGGTCGGCCCATCGCACGCATGGGCGACCCGGTCTATTGCCCTCGCTGCCAGCGTACCGGCGAAATTGCCCAGGGCAACCCGGCCTACAAGGTAAGCGGCCAACCGGTGGCCGGCGAAGGTCACCTGGTGCGCTGCGCCTGCCCCTATGGCAGCCACACGCTGATCGCCAGCCAACAGCGGGCGCGCATGGGCTTGACCACCACCGGGCGATCGCTGCCGCCGGCAATTGCCCTCGAAGAAGAGGAGGAAGAAGTCGAGGTAGACGATGGCGTCACCCTGCGCATCGGCGTGTTCTTTGATGGCACGGGCAACAACCTGGCCAACAGCGCCACCGTCGCCCAGTGCTTTGCCCGGGATGTAGAACTGGAAGAAGAGGCCGAAGAAGTGCGTCGCCATTGCGCCAGGTATGGCTATGACGGGCAGGGGAATGTGCCGGATAACAGCTATGGCAATGATATGACCAATGTGGCGCGGTTGTATGAGTTGTATCAGGATCGGGTGCTGGGTGGAGAGCAGCAGGGCAGGCGCCGGGATGTACTCAAGGTCTACATCGACGGTATAGGCACTACCGCAGGTCAACAGGACTCGGCGTTAAGTCAGGCAACCGGACGTTACTCCGGGGGTGTTGTCGCTCGTGCTGAAGAGGCCCATCAGAGAGTACTGGACCAGATAAGAGCATGGCTTAGTGTCGTTTCACAGGCACGCATCATTCGCCTGGAGTTCGATCTTTTTGGCTTTAGTCGAGGCGCGGCCGCAGCCCGTCACTTTGCCAACGATTTGGCCAAGGGTGGCAAAAGTCACCTGGCGCAAATCTGGCCCAGGCATATGGAGGTGTTTTGCGATCAGTTTGATTGGAACACACGCCGAAGCCTTGGCATCAACTTTATTGGCTTGTTTGATTCTGTGGCGGCCATCGTGTCGGTACTTGAAGGGAATTTCAGCCCGGCTAATGCCCGCTACTCCGGTGTCAACATGCGACTCGCGCCGGGCGGTGCGAAAAAGGTTGTGCAGTTGGTGGCGCGAGACGAGCGACGCAAGAACTTCCCGCTGACACGAACAGATAACGACATTGTCGTCCCCGGCGCCCACTCGGACGTGGGCGGAGGTTACTTGCCGCGGATGCGAGAGAAGGTTCTGCTGACGCGTCCGCGTAGCAGTACCGAGTTGCGAGGCGTGCCCGATGAGCGAAGCCAGGCTTACCTGAACGTTCAGGAGGATTACCTGCGTAATCGGCTTGTTTGGGAGGGGCTGAATTTACAGGTCGACATCATTGTCTGGTCCATCGACCTACCGTTTTTACCCAATCGTGACATCTCTCCACAGAAGCGGGTGTATGCGTTCCTACGCTGTGAGCGGGAGGTGCTGGCGGATCTTTCCCTTGCGTATCTACGCGTCATGCGCGAGTTGGCCATCCGTGAAGGGGTGCCGTTCAACGAGATTCGAGAGCAGAAGGCATGGGTGCTTCCGGACGAGCTACAAGGGATAACACGCAAGTTAATGGCTTATGCCGTGGGTGACACCAACAGCCCTGAACTTGTTTGGGAGGAAGAGAAGTTACTTCGGACCAAGTACATCCACTTGTCGGCACATTGGAATCCAGCGGGCTATCCCATCAGAGATAGTGCTGATGTGATGTTTATCCATCGTCCCAATGACAGCGGCAAACGTAGCGTATACCCCAATGAGTAGAAGACTTCGAACAGCGCTACTTTGTGTTTTCTTGATCATGACCGGTTGTGCCAAACGAGGTGTATCTCATCTGCCGTATGACGCCTGGTACCTGGGTTTTGTGGCGCCCACCCACATGGCCGTCTGGATAGAGGCCGCTGATGTTCTGGATGTTCGCGATCGGGGATTCTGGAGGGTAATGGGCGGGGGAGCCAGGATGGACTTTTCGCACAGACCTGAGGATGGCTGGTCTGTACGTACCGGTGTTGGCTCGGGGAAGTACATGAGCGGCAGTAATCTGCCCAAGATGATCCGTGTTCGATGGCAGTCGCTGGCTGAAATGAAAACCTACGACGTGATCATCGAGATACCGGAATCCGCTCGCAAAACCATGTTGACATCGGATAGGGTCTATTGCCGATTGGACGGCAAGGTGGTTGCTCAGTATCGCAACTACCTTACCATCGGCCTGGCCCCAGGCGGCATCGCCCAGGCCTGGCTACGGGGTGTTTGTCTGGACCGCATCCAGATCACACGCGCAGTCGGTCGCAGCGTGCCATCGGACGACAGTTATCTACCACTGGAACCCGAGTCCCAAACCTACATCGACACCCATGGCATCCCCTACGGCGCCTGGTGACTCAGGCCATCGAGTTCAGGCTTTCACCGCGCAGGGTTCGCTCGATCCCGCCCAGGAGCATGCTTTCCATTAGCGCCAGGCCCTGGGCCTGGGGCAGTTGTGAGGTTTGCAGCCAGCCGGGCAGGCTGTTGAGCAGGTTGGCGATGACATGGGCGGTGGCTTGCAATGCCTTGCCGCGCAGGGTTGCCTTGGGCACCAGCAGACGCAGCAGGGCGCCTTCATACTGGTGACGCAGTTGGCCGATGCGCGCCTGTTGCTCGATACTCAAACAACACAGGTCACGCTCGGCCAGTCGAAACTGCAACGGCCGCTCAGCATGCAAGCTCCAGTGGGCGGCAATCACTTCGCCCAGGGTCTGCTGCTGGCTGCGCCGCCCCGGGTTAAGGGTCGCAAGCAGCTCTTCGAACAACTCCTCGATCAGATCGAACAGCAAGTGCTGCTTGCTCGGAAAGTGGTGGTACAAGGAGCCTGCCGTCAGCCCCAGGTGGGCGGCCAGTTCACGCATGCTGACCTGGCCGAAACCCTTCTCGGCGAACAGTTCCAGGGCCTTGTCACGCCGCTCTTCAAAGTTCGCACAGCGCAAAGCGGCGTCCATGGCAGGGCTCCCTAGTAGGTGAAGAAACCGCGACCGCTCTTGCGCCCCAGGTAGCCGGCGGCAACCATTTCCTTGAGCAGCGGAGCAGGGCGATATTTGCTGTCGTTGTAGCCTTCGTGGAAGGCCTCGATGATCGCCAGCAGGGTGTCCAGGCCGATCAGGTCGGCCAGGGCCAGCGGGCCGATCGGCTGGTTGCAGCCCAGGCGCATGCCGGTGTCGATGTCTTCGGCGCTGGCCAGGCCTTCCTGGAGCACGAAGATCGCTTCGTTGATCATCGGCACCAGAATGCGGTTGACCACAAAGCCCGGGCGGTTGCCGGCGCTGATCGGCGTCTTGCCGACCTTTTCGGTCAGGGCCAGGGCCTTGGCGTAGGTGGCATCATTGGTTTGCAGGCCGCGGATGATCTCGACCAGGGCCATCATCGGCACCGGGTTGAAGAAGTGCACGCCAATGAAGCGCTCAGGCTGGCTGACCGCCGCGCCCAACTGGGTGATCGACAGCGAAGAAGTGTTGGTGGCAATCACGCACTGGTCGCTGACGCTGGCGGCGATCTGCTTGAGGATGCGCAGCTTCAGGTCGAGGTTCTCGGTGGCAGCCTCGATCACCAGCTCGGCCTGTTGCAGTTGCGCGTAGTCGGTGCTGGTGCGGATGCGCGCCACGGCGGCCTCGGCATCTTCAGCGGCCAGGGTCTGCTTGCTGACCTGACGCTCGAGGTTCTTGCGCAGGGTGGCTACACCACGCTCGAGGGCGGCGTCGGAGACATCGATCAGGGTCACCTGGTAACCGGCCACCGCACACACCTGGGCAATGCCGTTGCCCATGGTGCCAGCGCCGATCACCGCAATATTCTCAATACTCACCTTGTACTCCTTGCTCAGACGCGTTCGAAGACGATGGCGATACCCTGGCCACCGCCGATGCACATGGTTGCCAGGGCGTAACGGCCCTGGATGCGCTGCAGTTCATGAATGGCCTTGGTGGCGATGATCGCCCCGGTGGCGCCGACCGGGTGGCCGAGGGAAATGCCCGAACCGTTGGGGTTGACCTTTTCCGGGTCGAAGCCCAGTTCACCGGCGACGGCGCAGGCTTGCGCGGCGAAGGCTTCGTTGGACTCGATCACGTCGAGGTCGGCAACGCTCAGGCCGGCCTTGTCGAGTACCTTGCGGGTCGCCGGTACCGGGCCCAGGCCCATCAGCTCCGGCTCGACGCCAGCGTGCGCGTAGGCCACCAGGCGGGCCAAGGGCTGCAGGTTATGGCGTTTGACGAAGTCACCGGTGGCCAGCACCAGGGCACCGGCGCCGTCGTTCAGGCCGCTGGCGTTGCCGGCGGTGACCGTGCCGTCTTTCTTGAATACAGCCTTCATGCCGGCCAACTGCTCGGCAGTCACCTCGCCACGCACGTGCTCATCGACTTCGAAGCGTACCGGGCCTTTGCGGCTGGGAATCTCGATCGGCACGATCTGGCTGGCGAAGCGGCCCTCGGCGATGGCGCGGGCAGCGCGGCGCTGGCTGGTCAGGGCCAGTTCGTCCTGCATCTGCCGGGTGATGCCATTGCGTTCGGCAACGTTCTCGGCAGTGATACCCATATGGAAGCCGGCGAAGGGGTCGTGGAGGATGCCGAGCATGTAGTCGATACCCTGCAGATCACCCATGCGCGCGCCCCAGCGGGCTTGCGGCAGCAGGTAAGGGCCGCGGCTCATGGATTCGGCGCCCGCGGCGACGACTGCTTCAGCGTCGCCCAGCAGCAGGCTTTGCGCCGCCGAAACGATGGCCTGCAGGCCCGAGCCGCACAGGCGGTTGACGTTGAATGCCGGGGTCTCCTTGGGGATGCCGGCATTCATTGCCGCGACCCGCGCCAGGTAGGCGTCGCGCGCCTCGGTAGGGATTACGTTGCCCATGACCACATGGCCGATCTGCTCAGGCGCCACGCCTGCGCGTTCGATGGCGGCGCGGGTCACGCTGCTGGCCAGGTCCGCCAGGGGCAGGTCCTTGAGGGCGCCGCCGAAGCTGCCGATGGCCGAGCGTACGGCGCTGACTACATAGATGTCCGGGGTATTCATGAGCGACTCCAGTGTGCGAAAGCGTGGCGGGGCAGGGCCGGCGTCTGCCAGAATGCTGCCCACAGCCACCTTCAGGTTGGCTTTGAGTCTAGGCAAAGCCTGCGCGCGGGCCTATGCCATAACTGTCCAGTGACACTGGTATTTTTTGCCACACCCTTGCGGAAACCGCCATGCGGGAAAACGATACAGTCGCCGTTTATTTCGTTCGTACCATGCTCCATGCTTTGCGCGCCCAGCCTGAGCGGGCGGCCGCGTTGCTGGCCGAGGCCGGTATCGATCAGGCGGTCTTGGAGTCGTCCGTTGCGCGCGTACCGGCGCCGGCGTTTGCGCGACTGTGGTTGCTGCTGATCGAAGCATTGAACGACGAGTTCTTCAACCTCGACAGCCATGGCATGCCCCAGGGCAGCTTTGCCCTCATCTGCCGGGGGCTGATCCAGGAGCCGACCCTGGAAAAGGCCCTGCGCCAGTGCCTGAACAACTTTGCGCTGTTCCTGCGCGATATTCGCGGGCAGTTGACGATCAAGGGCGGGCGCGCGGTGATCAGCCTGCGCACCGGCATCGAAGATCCGCTGACCCGGGTGTACGCCGAAGAAACCTTCCTCGCCCTGGTGATCAGCCTGCTGTGCTGGCTGGCCGGGCGACGCATCGTGATCGACCGCACGGCGCTGGCCGACACGCGCCCGGCCCAGGAGGATGACCCATTGCTGTGGGGCGCCAACGTGCAACTGGGCAGTGGCCGTACCGAGATCGAGTTTGCTGCCGATTACCTGCGCTTGCCGGTGGTCCAGGACCTGGCGGCGCTTAAGACCTTCCTGCGCAGCGCCCCGCAATGGCTGGTGATTCGCTACCGCAACCAGAATGGCCAGGTGGCCCAGGTGTATCGCTACCTGCGCGCCCGCCAGTATGGCCAGTGGCCGACCCTGCTGGCCATGGCCGAACGCCAGGGCCTGAGCCCCAGCAGCTTTCGCCGCCAACTGGAGCGTGAGGGCCGCTCGTACCAGCAGATCAAGGACGAGGTGCGCCGGGCCATGGCGTTCGAATGCCTGCGCCAGACGCACCTGAGTATTGCCGAAGTCGCCGAGCACACCGGTTTCCAGGAGCCCAGTGCGTTTCACCGAGCGTTCAAGAAGTGGACCGGCGAGAGCCCCGGCAGTTACCGCCAGCGCATGCTCAGTCCTGCAGCTGCGCCGCCAGTTGCTTGACCCTGACCAGGTCGCCACCGGCAACCTTGGCCACCCCCTTGCCATACTCCGGGTCGGCCTTGTACAGGTACGAGAGGATGGTGTGCTTGCTTTCGTCATCGCTGCTGGCCAGCGACTGGCCGAAGCTGTTGATCAGGTCGCGGCGGTTTTTGCTGTCGTAAGAACGGAACAGCTCGCCAGCCTGCCTGAAGTTCTGCTGACGCTCGATGCCCTGTTGCTGGGTACTGCCGCTCAAGGGCAACGGGCTGTAGCGCGCTGACTCGGTCGACGGGCGCGGCATCAGGCGGCTGGGCTCGTAATTGACCCCGCCGACCGTGCGCGACGCATTCAGGGCGCCATCCTGGTTGCCGTTGTTGACCTTGACCCTGGGCTGGTTGATCGGCAAGCCGGCGGCGTTGGCGCCAACCCGGTACATCTGGGTGTCGGCATAAGAGAACAGCCGGCCCTGTAGCAGGCGGTCTTCCGAGGGCTCGATGCCCGGAATCAGGTTCGAAGGCGCCAGCGCCACCTGTTCGGTTTCCTGGAAGTAGTTGCCGACATTGCGCTTGAGCACCATCTGCCCGACTTTGCGCTCAGGTACCCCTGGCCAGATCTTGGTAGGGTCCAGCGGATCGAAGTCAAAACCTGCCAGTTGCTCGGGCTTGAGGGTCTGGATATACAGGTCCCACTTCGGATGGTCGCCGCGGTTGATGGAATTGACCAGGTCGGTGGTCATGTGGCTGAAGTCATGGCCCTGCAGCTTGGCCACTTCGCCGGGGTTGAGGTTCTTCTGACCTTGCAAGGTTTTCCAGCGGAACTTCACGTAGGTGGTTTCGCCATCCCTGTTGACGAACTTGTAGGCGTGAACACTGTTGCCGTCCATGTGCCGGTAGCTCAGTGGCGTGCCTTCGTTGGAGTAGAGCAGGGTCAGGGTGCGGGTGGCTTCGGGCATATGCGAGAGCAGGTCGAAGCGCCGGGCGTCGTTGCCCAGGTTGGTGCGCGGGTCGGGCTTGAAGGCGTGGACCATGTCGGGGAACTTGATCGCATCGCGGATGAAGAAGGTCGGGAAGTTGTTGCCGACCAGGTCCCAGTTGCCATCGGCGGTGTAAAAACGGGTGGCAAAACCGCGCGGGTCGCGCAGGGTTTCTGGTGAATGCAGGCCGTGCACCACCGAAGAGAAGCGCACGAACACCGGGGTTCGCTCCCCCGGGGTGAACACCTTGGCCCGGGTCAGCTCGGAAATGTCGCTGGAGGCGATGAACTCGCCATGGGCACCGGTACCGCGGGCATGAACGACACGCTCAGGTATGCGCTCGCGGTCGAAGCGCTGAAGCTTCTGGATCAACTGCACATCCTGCAGCAGGGCGGGGCCAGTGCCGCCGGCAGTCTGCGAGTTCTGGTTGTCGCCTACCGGGGCGCCGTTGTCGCGGGTCAGCGGAGCGGCGAGGGCGCTGCTGGCAATCAGCACGGCCGAGGCGAGTATGCCCAATGTGTAGCCTGAAAAACTGCGGGTGCTCATGATGACTGTCCTGTCATGGAAGGGGAGCAGCCGATGATAGAAACGACGGGACAGTGTACCCAGATGGGTTTTCATTACGCGGCGTCAGACTTCTCCCTAACTGGCTGGCGACTATGGGGGGGGACCCGACACTGCCTCAGTGCCGGGTTGCTGCAGCGCCGCTACGGCATTTGCTTGAGCAACTGCTGCAAGCGCGCCTGGCCTGCAGTGTCGAGGGCGAATACCGGCCGCCGCGGTTCACCCACCGGCAAACCGGTCATGCCCAGCCCGGCCTTGATGGTTGCCGGCAGGCCACCCTTGAGGATGAACTCCAACAGTGGCAGTTGACGGTAGAACACCGCCTTGGCCGCGTTCAGGTCGTTGGCCTGCACGGCCTGGTACAGCTGCTGGTTCAGCGTGGGGATCAGGTTCGGTGCGGCGGTGCACCAGCCGCTGGCGCCGGCCACGAATGCCTCCAGGGCCAACGGGTTGCAACCGTTGTAGAACGGTACCTTGCCCTCGCCGAGCAACTGCAGCTTGTGCATGCGCTGGATGTCGCCGGTGCTCTCCTTGACCATGGTGACGTTCTCGACCTCGCGCACGATGCGCAGGATCAGCTCCACCGACATGTCGGTACCGCTGGTGGCCGGGTTGTTGTAGAGCATGATCGGCAGCTTGATGCTGGCGCCAATCGCTCGGTAGTGCTCGAAAATCTCCGCTTCGGTGAGCTTCCAGTAGGCCGCCGGCAGCACCATCACCGCATCGGCGCCGTGTTCCTGGGCAAAGCGCGCACGGCGAATGGCGCCGGCGGTGGTCAGGTCGGAGACGCTGACGATGGTCGGTACCCGCCCGGCAATGTGGCGCAGGCTGAACGCGGCCACCTGTTGCCATTCCAGGTCGCTCAGGTAGGCGCCTTCGCCGGTGCTGCCGAGGGGGGCGATGGCATGCACGCCGCCGTCGATCAGGCGGTCGATCGAGCGGCCGAGGGCGTCGAGGTCAAGCTGCTCGCCGTCGGCACTGAACGGGGTGATGGTGTAGCCGATGATGCCGTGAAAAGTCTTGGACATGAAATCTACTCCGCAAGGTAAGTAAAAAAGCTCGGATCAGTTCAGGCAGTCGCCATGCACCCGCAGGCACTGGCGCGCATAGTAGTTAAAGGCAGCGCTGTGGCGTTTGGGCCGGGAGATCCAGTCATGGGCTTCACGGCCCAGCTCAGGGGCAATCGGCTTGATGCTGCCGGCGGCCATGGCCAGCAGTTGCAGCTTGGCGGCGCGCTCGATCAACTGGGCAATCACGCAGGCTTCCTCGATGCTGGCGCCGGTCGACAACTGGCCGTGGTGCGAGAGCAGGATGGCGCGCTTGTCGCCCAGGGCTGCACTGATGATCTCGCCTTCTTCGTTGCCCACCGGCACGCCGGGCCAGGCTTCGAGAAACGCGCAATCGTCGTACAGCGGGCAGAGGTCCATGTGCGACACCTCAAGCGGCACTTCGAGCATCGACAGGGCGGCGACGTGGGTCGGGTGGGTGTGGATGATGCAGTTCACATCCGGCCGCGCGCGGTACACCCAGCTGTGGAAGCGGTTGGCCGGGTTGGGCATGCCCTGTCCTTCGAGCACTTCCAGGTCTTCGTTGACCAGCAACAGGTTGCTGGCAGTGATTTCGTCGAATCCCAGGCCCAGTTGCTGGGTGTAGAAGGTGCCCGGTTGCGGACCGCGGGCGCTGATTTGCCCGGCAAGGCCGGAGTCGTGGCCGTTGTCGAACAGAATCCGGCAGGTCAATGCCAGCTTTTCGCGCACAGTCCACGTATTATCGGCAAGCGAGCCTTGCATCTGCTTAAGGGCCTTCTGGATCAGTTGGTCCTTGGGGAGTGCCATTGTCTTGGTCATGGGGCTATCCTCGGTGGCGTGATGGATTGTCACGGCTGGCCCACCCCGGTTGCTTGGAAGGTGACGGGGTGGTCAATCTCATGACACAATCAAGGCTATATGACACAAAGTGTCATTAGCAAGAAAAAACTTGCCCATGGCATTGGGAAAATCGCGTCACATGTCTATCCGATTGAAATTGTTGAGAAAAAAACTCGGTATTACCCTGGATGCGCTGGCTGAGATGTCGGGCATGACCAAGAGTTACCTGTCCAAGGTCGAGCGCGGGCTGAACACCCCGTCGATAGCGGCTGCGTTGAAGCTGGCGCGTGCCTTGAACGTCAATGTCGAGGAGCTGTTTGCCGAAGACCAGCCAGGCCAGGCCCGCTACAGCCTGGTGCGCAACCACGAACGTCAGGCGGTAGCGGGGCCGGGGCCAGGTTATACGGTGCTGACCAAGCAGATCGGCAGCCGCAGCCTGTTGCCCTTCATCATCAGCCCGCCGCCCGAGTTCAGCGATGCTTCGTTCAAGGAGCACCTGGGCGAGGAGTTCCTGTTCGTCCATGAGGGGCAGGTAGAGGTCGACTTCATGAACGAGCGGGTGATCCTCGAACGTGGGGATGCGCTGTATTTCAACGCCCAGACCCCACACCGCCTGCGCTCGCTGGGTGAAGTACAGGCCCAGTTGCTGGTGGTGGTGCACGACGCCGAGGGCTGATGCCAATGCGCGCAAACTCCCGATTCTGGCGTGACCCGGCGCTGCCTTTCATCGAGGCGCGCAGCGTCGCCGATGGCCGCAAGGTCTGCTACGCGGCGCATTCGCACGAGAGTTTTTCGATTGGCGCAATCACGGCGGGGCGCAGTACCTACCTCAGTGGCGACAGCCATCAGAACGTGGCCGCCGGTACCGTGGTGCTGATGAACCCAGGGGTGGTGCATACCTGCAATCCCATCGACGGTGAGCCCTGGTCCTACCTGATGCTGTATGTCGACTGGTCCTGGTTGCAGGCCCTCGGGTTCTCAGCGCCAACGGCGATCAGCAGCACGTTGGCGGCGCTGTTCGACGATCTGCGGCAGTTGTTCCATCTGCTGCTGGATGAGCAGCAACCGGCCGCTGGCAAAGAGGCAGCCTTACGGGTGTTTTTCCGCGGATTGAGCCAGCACCTGGGGGCTGGCGAGCAACCGGCGACCAAGGCTGACCAGCGGCTGCTGGCGGCTGCGGCATTCATTCGCGGCCATTGCACCGAGCCATTGCGCCTGGAGGACATCAGCCAGGCTGCCGGGCTGTCTACGTCCTACCTGATCCGGGCGTTCAAGCAGCAGTTTGGCCTGACGCCCCATGGTTACCTGCTCGACCAGCGCGTGCAATACGCCCGCGCTCAGTTGCGGCGCGGCCGGCAGATCGCCGAGGTCGCCATGGAGGCCGGTTTTGCCGATCAGGCGCATTTGCAGCGCGCCTTCAAACGCCACCTGGCGGCGACGCCGGGGCATTACCGTTCAGCCCAGTAGCAGGTACAGGGCGCTGGCCACCAGCAGCAGTGCCAGGCTGCGGTTGAACAGGCGCATGCGCTGCGGATTGTTGAGGTACTGACTGATCACGCTGCCAGCCCAGGCCCAGGTGGCGATCGACAGGTAGCAGATGACGAAATAGACAGCGCTGAATTGCCATAACAGCCGGGTTTCGCCATCGCCGACATAGGCGCCAATCCCGGCCACGCAGGCCAGCCAGGCTTTCGGGTTGAGCCACTGCAGGGTGGCGCCGGCAAGCATCGAAGGTGCGGCCTCGTGGCTGGCCGAACCCAGTTGGCCATTGTCCCAGGCCAGTTTCCAGGCCATGTACAGCAAAAACAGCACGCCTGCCCAGTGCAGTACCTGGGTCAGGGCCGGCCAGTAGCGCAGCAGTTGGTGCAGGCCGAGGCCAATCAGCAACAGCAGCAGGGTAAAACCCACTGTTGCTCCGGTGACATGCCGCAGGCTGGCGCGCAGGCCGTGGCGGGCACCGGCGCCCAGGGCGACGATATTGACCGGGCCGGGTGAGATAGAAGCGGCCAGCGCAAAGGCGGCCATTGATAGCATCAGGCTCATGGGAAGTTCATCCAGAACAGGGGAGACCGGCACAGCCTACGGCTCGGCAAACCCTCGGGTATTGAAGAAAATTACCCAACACAGGCAATACGCTCACCGCTCACCGGCAGGAGCGGGCTTGCCCTGCGATTTACAGAATTTGAAATAGTTTCATGCTGTGAGAAAAGCCTGCTGCAATTGTAGGATCACATCCCCAATTGATTTCAGGTTGATATGACTTCGTTTTCGGAGCCTCCCAGTACCCGGCCGTCCCGGCCATTCTCCCGTCTTTGTGACGTTTTCCGTCCGTTCTCGCACATGAGTGATCGCCCATGGAATGGCTAGCCGACCCCACGGCCTGGCTGGGCCTTGCCACGCTGATTGTGCTGGAACTGGTACTGGGTATCGATAACCTGGTGTTCATCGCCATCCTCGCCGATAAACTGCCGCCCCATCAGCGCGACCGTGCGCGGGTGATCGGCCTGTCGCTGGCGCTGATCATGCGCCTGGGCCTGCTGGCCAGTATCTCGTGGATGGTGACCCTCACTGCGCCGCTGTTCGAGGTGTTCGACAAGAGCTTCTCCGGACGCGACCTGATCATGCTGTTCGGTGGTGTGTTCCTGTTGTTCAAGGCGACCATGGAACTGCACGAGCGCCTGGAAGGCCACGTTGCGCAAAACACCGGCAGCGTGCGTCACGCCGCGTTCTGGCCGATCGTCGCGCAGATCGTGGTGCTTGATGCGGTGTTCTCCCTGGACGCGGTCATCACCGCCGTGGGTATGGTCGAAGAATTGTCGATCATGATGATCGCCGTGATCTTCTCCATCGGCATCATGATCGTTGCCAGCAAGCCGTTGACCCGTTTCGTCAACAATCACCCGACGGTGATCATGCTGTGCCTGGGTTTCTTGATGATGATCGGCTTCAGCCTCACCGCCGAGGGCCTGGGCTTCCATATTCCGAAAGGCTACCTGTATGCCGCCATCGGTTTCTCGATCCTCATCGAGCTGTTCAACCAGCTGGCCCGTGCCCGCCGCAAGCGGAGCCTGCAGCAACACCGTCCGCTGCGCGAACGCACCGCCCACGCGGTAATGCGCCTGCTGGGCGGGCGCCGGGTCGAGGCCGACAACGTCGGCGAGGAGATTGCCGATCTGGTCGAGGGTGGCGAAGAGCAGGTGCTGTTCGACCGCCGCGAGCGGGTGATGATCAGCGGCGTACTGAACCTGGCCGAGCGGCCGGTCAAGACCGTGATGACGGTACGTGCCAAGGTCGATACCATCGACCTGGCGCAGCCGGCTGAAGCAATTCGTACCGCGCTGATGCATTCGTCCTACTCGCGCCTGCCGCTGATTCGTGACGGCCGCATCGAAGAACCCTTGGGCTTCGTGCACAAGAAGGAACTGCTCAAGGAGTTGTTGGCCGGTAATCAGCCGGACCTGGAGAGCCTCGCCCGGGCGCCGCTGAACCTGCTGGAGAGTTTCAGCATCCTCAACGCCCTGGAACAGATGCGCGGCCAGTCGACGCACATTGCCTTCGTGGTCAACGAGTTCGGTGATTTCACCGGGGTGCTGACCATGACCGATATCCTCGAGTCCATCGCCGGTGAATTGCCCGATGCCAGTGAAGTGGAGGGGCCGGGGATCGTCGAAGACGAGCAGGGCTTTGTCGTCAGCGGCGCCCTGAACCTCAGCCAGATCCAGGCGCGCACCGGTTTTGCCGCCAAGCCCACGGAGGACTACCAGACCCTCGCCGGCCTGGTCATGAGCCTGCTTGACCGCTTGCCGATGGTCGGCGACAGCCTGGTGTGGGACAACTGGAAGATGACTGTGGTCGCGGTGGAGGAAAGACGGGTGCGCCAGGTGCGCCTTACACCGAGCGCCGCCGTTGACGCAGCAGGTGCCTGACGCCTTCAGCGATCAGCACCAGCACCGCCAGCCAGATCGGCAGGTAAGTCAGCCACTGGTCGGGGCCGATGGTCTCGCCCAGGAGCAGGGCCACGGCCACCAGCAGCACCGGTTCGACATAGCTGAGCAGGCCGAACAGGCTGAAGGCCAGCAGGCGGCTGGCCAGTACATAACAGATCAGCGCCAGTGCGCTGATCACCCCAAGCAGTGGAATCAGGCCGTACAACCCCGGATGTTCGGCCAGGTCCTGGGCCGACAGCGGGCCCTGGATGACAAAGTACAGCGCCGCTGGCAGCAGCAGGCACATGTCGGCCCACAGCCCGCCAAGATGGTCAGTGCCACATTTGCGCCGCAGCACGAAGTACAACGGATAGCCACCGGCCACCAACAGGGTTTCCCAGGCAAAACTGCCATGTTGGTAAAGCTCATGACCGACGCCGGTGATCGCACAGGCCACCGCCACTTTCTGCAGTCGCGACAGGCGTTCTCCATAGATCAGGCGGCCGGTCAGAACCATGGTCAGCGGCAAGAGGAAATAGCCCAGCGATACTTCCAGGCTGCGCCCGTGCAACGGCGCCCAGAGGAACAGCCAGAGCTGCACGCCCATCAGCGACGAAGTCCCCAGCAGGCCGAGCAACAGCAGCGGTGTGCGCCGCACCCGTGCGAGCAAGCCGGTGACCAGCGGCCAGTCGCGGGTAAACAGCATGAACAGGGTGACGCACGGCAGGGTCAGGAGCATGCGCCAGCCGAACACCTCCTCGCCGTCGAGCGGGGTGAGCAGCGAGGTGTAGTAGTACATCACGGCAAACAGGAACGACGCCGTGACCGATGTAATGATGCCTTTTGACACAAATGCCTCGGTTGCAGAAGAAAACAGAGCGGGTAACCCGCGATGATCTCAGGCCGCAGGCCTAACCGGCAACCTCCGCCACCTGCGACGCGGGTTCGGCCTGGGCCGCCAGGGCGGCGACAAAACCCTCGATCGGCATGGGCCGGGCGAACAGGTAACCCTGCTGGAAATCGACATTGTGGTGCGCCAGGTAATCGCGCTGGGTTTCGTTTTCGACGCCTTCTGCGACGATGCCCAGTTCAAGCTTGGCCGACAGTTCGATGATGCTGTCGAGAATATGCAATGACAGGGCATCGACCCCGATCAGGGCGACGAAGCTCTGGTCGATCTTCAGGTAGTCGACCTTGAACTGGCGCAGGTAGCTGAGGCTGGACTGGCCGGTGCCGAAGTCGTCGATGGCAATCATTACCCCCAGTTCGTGCAGCTTGGCGAACAGGTCCTGGGTGACTTCGCTGGGGGCGATCAGCTTGCGTTCGGTCAGTTCCAGGGTCAGCAGCACGCGCCCGGGCGGGAAGGCGGCGAGAAAGTCCCGGCAGTCGTCGTACAGGGCCAGGTCCTGGCAATGATCGGCGGTGATGTTGATGCCGACATGAAAACCGTCCTCCATCAGCGCCGCATGGGGCGCCAGCAGTTCGGCGGTGCGGCGCATGAGGATGCGCGTCATCGGCACGATCTGGCCGCTGTGCTCGGCGTAGGGGATGAACAGGTCGGGGCGTACCAGGCCTTCGCGTGGGTGCTGCCAGCGCATCAGCACTTCGGCGCCGGCCCAGCGATAGTCGCCCCTGCGCACCACTGGCTGGAAGTACGGCAAAAATTCGTTGGCTTCCATGGCCCGCTGCAACTCGGCCCGTGGCGAACTGGCGCGACGCAGCATCCAGCGGCACACGGCGCCGGCAATCACCCCGAGAAACACCAGCAAGCCGAACAGGGCAGGGTATTCATCGCGCATCACCTGGCCGACCTTGCCCGCTTCATAACCGCTGTGGATCGAGAAAGGGTAGTGGCTGGAGGTGAGCCGCACCGGCGCCACCGCGGCGGCGGGGGCGATACCTTCATGCACCAGGCCGTCCTTGCCCATCCAGTAACGGCCCACCTGCAGCAACAACCGGGTGTGCGGGCCGATCAGGCGCAGGGCGGTGAGCAGGTGGTCGCCATCGACGGTGCTGATGGCGCCGCGCTCGCCTTCGCTGACCCGATACACCAGCAGCGGATGGCCCGGGGTCACCGAGTTGCCGTTCATCAGCCAGAGTTTGCCGTCGACATAGTCGCTGGCATTGACCGGTTCGCTGTACGGGCCGAACAGCGAACTGCAATACAGCTCGTTGCGGTAGACCAGGTTGGTGGAGCGCACGAAGGAGCGGCGGGTGACCTGGTCGCGCAGGGCCAGTTTTTCTTCCATGCACGGCAGCCCGGCCAGTGGCAGCAGCGATTGCGCCGCGCCGGAGATGTTGTCCAGGATCAGCTCGACCTGGGCCACCACATGCTGTGCGGTGGCGCTGCTGCGGGCCTCGAGCTCGCGCTCGGCTTGCCAGAACATGATCACCAGGCCGCACAGCACCGGTACCGCGCCGACGGCCCAGGGCAGCAGGGCACGCAAGGTCCAGCGTCCGGGGCGTTTTACCGTGAAAGGCATGGCGGCTAACCTGTACTGGCGGAGAAGGAAAACGGCTGTGCGCCTAGGATAGCCGTTCGTCGGCCGTCGGGCGTCAACTTAAGTGCGGACAAATCGGTTTACGCACTGTAGAATCCCGTTACGCATACAATAATAAGGTTCTCCACCTTCGGGGAATCAACCCGCCGAGAATGGGTCCATATGAAGTGTCATGGGTTCAAGCTGATCTATGGTGACTTCCTCGCCAGAAGTGTGAGGGGCATCTCTTGCGCGCCACCACGCCTGCTCGACATCGATAGCAATTAACAACCGTTATTTACCCGCTTTGATGATGAGGAAACGAGCATGGCTGATATCTTTGAAAACCCGATGGGCCTGATGGGCTTTGAATTCATCGAGTTCGCATCGCCGACCCCGGGCGCCCTGGAACCGATCTTCCAGATCATGGGTTTCACCAAGGTGGCTACCCACCGTTCCAAGGACGTGCACCTGTACCGCCAGGGCGGTATCAACCTGATCCTGAACAACGAACCGAAAAGCGTCGCTTCGTACTTTGCCGCCGAGCATGGCCCTTCGGTATGCGGCATGGCCTTCCGTGTGCGTAACGCCCACGAAGCCTATGCCCGCGCCCTGGAACTGGGGGCCCAGCCGGTGGAAATCGAAACCGGTCCGATGGAGCTGCGTCTGCCGGCGATCAAAGGTATCGGTGGTGCGCCGCTGTACCTGATCGACCGCTTTGAAGAAGGCAGCTCGATCTATGACATCGACTTCAACTTCATTGAGGGCGTCGATCGTCATCCAGTCGGTGCCGGCCTCAAGATCATCGATCACCTGACCCACAACGTTTACCGCGGGCGCATGGCCTACTGGGCCGGTTTCTACGAGAAACTGTTCAACTTCCGCGAGATTCGTTACTTCGACATCAAGGGTGAGTACACCGGCCTGACCTCCAAGGCCATGACCGCACCTGACGGCATGATCCGTATCCCGCTGAACGAGGAATCGTCCAAGGGTGCCGGGCAGATCGAAGAGTTCCTCATGCAGTTCAATGGCGAGGGCATCCAGCACGTGGCCTTCCTCAGCGACAACCTGCTCGAGAGCTGGGACGCCCTGAAAAAACTCGGCATGCGCTTCATGACCGCGCCGCCGGAGACCTACTACGAGATGCTCGAAGGCCGTCTGCCGGGTCACGGCGAGCCGGTCGGCGAGCTGCAGGCCCGTGGCATCCTGCTTGACGGCTCCTCCGAGTCCGGTGACAAGCGCCTGCTGCTGCAGATCTTCTCGGAAACCCTGATGGGCCCGGTGTTCTTCGAGTTCATCCAGCGCAAGGGTGACGATGGCTTCGGTGAAGGCAACTTCAAGGCCCTGTTCGAGTCGATCGAGCGAGACCAGGTGCGTCGCGGTGTTCTGAGCACTGACTGATCTGCATCGCTACTGAAAAGGCCATTGGGCGTATGCTCAATGGCCTTTTTTTTTAGGTTCTCCACGGAATCCCGGAGGCTATGATTCTTCGGTTGGGTTGGGATGTTGAGGCTGCGGGCTTATCCATTCGCTGTGGCGCTGCTGCTGGCCCCTTCCGCCCTTACGGCGGCCTATTTTTCTCTTGGGAAAAGGTAGGCAAAACCGCTTGCTCCTGCATACGGCCCTACGCTGCGCTTCGGGTCCCCTCGCTACGGCACCTTCGCTCGGCCTCCTGAAGTCGCCTTTCGCGGCGCCTGGAAGTACGTGCATGAACATCAAGATCAAGATCAAGATCAAGACCAAGCAAGTTGGTACTCGTTTTACCAGCGGGCTTGTCCCGCTCCTGCGTCAGTATGGCTTCGCCAACATCTGCTTTCGCAGATACGTCAGTGCAGGCGCCGCCCGTAACTTCGCGACTTCAGGAGGCTGAGCGTAGGTGTCTGGAGGGGGCTGGTGCGTAGCACCCTTCGGCCCAGGCCGAAGTCGCGAGACGTAGACTTGGCGAAGCAAGTCGTAGGCCGCGATGCCCCTGGAAGGCACCGTAGCGAAGGAACCCGGAGCGCAGCGTAGGGCCGTATGCTGGAGCGAGCGGTTTTGGTTCCTTTTGCCAAGACAAAAGGGACCCGCCGTAAGGGCGGAAGGGGCCGGCAGCGGCGCCACAGCGAATGGATAAGCCCGCAGCCGTAGCCTCAACATCCCAACCCAAGGCTCATAGCCCCGGGATTCCGTAAAGGGCTTTTTTATGCAGGCGTTCAAACGGTAGGAGGCGCAGGTGTGCGGCGTCTACGGAACAAGCCCCAGTACGCCACCGCCGCCGTAATGATGCCAACCAGCAGCAATGACGGCGCGGTTGAAGCCGAGGCCTGGCGGATCATTCGCCAGGTATGGCCATGCGGGTAGCCAGCGTGCACCGTGTAGCCATATTTCTCGGAGACCAGGCGCTGCGAGTCCTCGGCATGGTTGGGTATTTGTGATTCGATGCCACTGCCGGTTGCCCAGAGGTAGTCGGAGCCGAACTGCAGGGCCAGCACGATGGAGTTTTTGAAGCCCAGCAATTCGGCTTGCAAACTGCGGGCATCGTTGAGGGCGATGACGCCAAAAGGGTATTCCTGTATGCGGTAATGCAATACGGGAACGTCTGGCGTGACGACGTTGCGCAGATCCAGGCGCAGGCGCTGGTTGAGGTATTCACCGGGGTCGATCTGCCTGTCAACGTTACCGAGCAGGGAGCTACAGTAGCCTCGGTTCTCTCTGACCAGCACCAGCGAGCGCACGTTGGGTTGCTTGAAGGCTTCCTGACGCAGGGCAGGCAGGACCTCCTCGCACGTTCGCCCAGCCAGCCCCAGCACTGATCCGCTGGCGCCGTGCAGGGTATCGATTACTCGGTCAATGGCATAAACGGCCTCAGCAGCAGACACTTTGGCGGTTTCTTCCTGCTTGCGCTCAACCTGCAGTGCCAGCACCAGAAGGCCACAGGCCACAGGCGCCAGGCCGATCAGCAGGGTTATCAGAAACTCGAGCAAACTGCGGCCGGCAAGACGGGATGGAGCCATGATTGCACCTCTATGCTGAACGAGAACCCGATCTTCCTGGTCGGGTGATACTCGCCAGCATAAAGAGTGCAATCAGCGGCGGCTGTAGGCCACGTTTACCGTAGATGAAGTACCAATCGGCAATCCGGGTAAGCGCCTCAACGCTTTTTCAGCGCGGCCACTACCAGGTCAGCCACCACGCCAGCGGAGGCGGGGTTCTGACCGGTGATCAAGCGTCCCTCTTTCTGGTCGGCAATGGCGAAGGGCAGCCACGGCTCCTCAGCCTTGAGATACAGCCCGCCACGGGCTTTGAGCTCGGTTTCGGTCAGATAAGGTACGACCTTGTCCAGTTCAGCCAGTTTCTCTTCAGTGTCGGAAAAGCCGGTGACTTCGCGGTCCTTGACCAGCAAGGTGTTGTCACTGAGCTTGATGTTGAGCAGGCCGACCGCGCCATGACACACCGATGCCACCACGCCACCGGCCTCGAAGATGCGCCGGGCCAGGTCCTGCAGTTCAGTGTTGTCGGGAAAGTCCCAGATGACACCGTGACCGCCGGTATAGTAGATGACGCTGTAATCCTGGGCCTTGACCTCTCCGGGGCTGAGGGTCTTGCCCAGGCGGTTCATGAACGCCTTGTTCTGGTACCACTCCCAATCGATATCTGCGGCCATTTGCAGGCTGTGCGGGTCGATGGGTACGTAGCCGCCGCCGGGGCTCAGGTAGTCGACCTTGTAGCCAGCCTTTTCGACTTTATCGACAAAATGCACCGCTTCACCCAGCCACAGACCCGTGGCGCGCTTCAGTGTCGGGTATTTGGCCGTATTGGTCAGCACCACCAGTATTTTCTTGCTCATCGCAACGCTCCCTGTACTGGAACGGACCCGGACTGCCCGGGCCGCAGAGGAGAAACCTGTTCAGCATAGTAGCGGCTGGCATGGATGCCATTCCCGGCTGGCGATATGCTAGCCTGCGAAGATAGTCCGCAACGCTACAGGGAGTCGACCAACGGATGAGCACTATGACCCAAACCGTGGATGCGTTCATGCAGGCAGCCATCGAAGAGGCCCAACAGGGCCGTAATGAGGGCGGCATACCGATCGGTTCTGTGTTGGTGCACGACAACCGGATCATCGGACGCGGCCATAACCGCCGCGTGCAACAGGGCAGCGCGATCCTGCACGGCGAAATGGACGCCCTGGAAAACGCCGGGCGCCAGCCCGCCAGCCTCTATGCCGAGGCCACCCTGTACACCACCTTGTCGCCGTGCCCGATGTGCAGCGGGGCGATCCTGCTGTACGGCATCAAGCGCGTCATTGTTGGCGAAAACCAGACCTTCATGGGCGAGGAAGACCTGCTCAAGGCCCGTGGTGTCGACGTGCAGGTGCTGCACAATGATAACTGCGTCAAGATGATGAGCGATTTTATCCAGGAGCATCCCGAGCTCTGGAACGAAGATATCGGCGTCTAGGTCCGATTGTTCAGACCCCCAACCGTTAGCCGAGCTCGCCCATGTCAGGATCAATGAGTGTAAAGGTTCGTAACCATGACTGGGCCAGTACGGCCCTCGGGCCTTTGCACCTGTGGCCCGCGTCATTGCGCATTGCCGTGGACATGCTGCTGGCATCGAAATTCCCCGGTTGCCTGGTCTGGGGGCCGCAATTGGTGACTATCTACAACGATGCCTTCAAGCCGATCCTCGGGGCCAAGCCTGAAGCGCTGGGGCGCGGTTTTGACGAGGTCTGGAGCGAGGCGTGGGACAGCATCGGTGCCCTGGTGTTTCGCACGCTGTCGGGCGAGGCGATCTTCATCGAGAACTTCCCGCTGATGATCAATCGCAACGGCTCGATGGAACAGACCTACTTCACGTTCTGCTACAGCCCCATCCGTGATGAGCGCGGGGCGGTGGCCGGTTTCCTCGACACGGTGATCGAGACCACCGCCAGCGTCGAAGCCGAGTTGCAGTGGCGCCACCTGACCAACACCTTCGAGCGCCAGGTGCAGGAGCGTACGGCTGACCGCAACCGGTTCTGGCAGTTGTCCAGCGATATCATGCTGGTTGTCTTGCCGGACTTGCGCATCAGCGCCGTCAATCCGGCCTGGACCCAGGTCCTGGGCTGGCACGAAGACGAGGTGCTGCAAACTTCGGTCATGTCCTTGGTACACGCCGACGATCACCAGGAGGTCGTGTCGGTGGTCGAACGCCTGCGGGCCGGCCAAGGCACTGAAAATACGGTCAGCCGCTTGCGTCACAAGGACGGGCATTATCGTTGGTTCAACTGGGCTGCGGTGCCATCGGAACTTGGCTTTACCGCCGTTGGCAACGACATCACCCAGGAGCGCGAACGCGAAGAAACATTGCGCCACGCTGAAGAGTTGCTGCGCCAAAGCCAGAAGATGGAGGCCATCGGGCAGCTTTCCGGCGGTATGGCCCATGACTTCAACAACCTGCTGACCGGCATAAGCGGCAGCCTTGAACTGCTTGAACGGCGCATTGCCCAAGGGCACCTGGAAAACCTGCACGTCTACCTCGATGCCGCCCGCGGCGCGGCCAAGCGCGCGGCGACACTGACCCATCGACTGCTGGCTTTTTCCCGGCGCCAGGCGCTCGATCCCAAGCCTGCCTGTATCAATCAACTGGTACTGGACATCGAGCAGTTGATACAGCAGACCGTCGGCACTCATATCGATTTGCAGGTCCAGGTCGAACCTGCCCCCTGGTGGGTGCTGATCGACGCCAATCAGCTGGAGAACGCCCTGATCAACCTGTGCATCAATGCCCGCGACGCCATGAGCGCAGGCGGTTGCCTGCGCATCACTACCGGTAACGAACGGCATGAACTGCCCTCCGAAGGTGAAGACGGCCTGGCCCCCGGGGACTACTTTTCACTGCAGGTACAGGACAACGGCCATGGCATGAACGCCGATATCGTCGCGCGGGCTTTCGACCCGTTTTTCACCACCAAGCCGGTGGGGCAGGGCACCGGGCTTGGTTTGTCGATGGTCTACGGGTTCGTCCGTCAGTCGGGCGGGCGGGTATGGATCGATTCCAGTCCCGGGCAGGGTACCCGGGTGAAGATACTCCTGCCACGTTACCTGGATGAACTGCCGGAGCCTGCAGCTGGCGAGCCTTCCCGCAAGGCTTACGCGCGCGCCAAGGGTGAACGCATCCTCCTGGTCGACGACGAGAGCACCTTGCGCTTGCTGATCAAGGAGGCCCTTGAAGAAGAGGGCTTCGAAGTGTTCGAGGCGGGCGATGCCGAGGCGGCGTTGCAGCAGTTTCGCCAGTTGGGCACGGTCGACCTGCTGATCACCGATATCGGCCTGCCGCGCGGCGTCAGCGGTCGACAGCTGGCCAACGCCGTGCACACGATCCAGCCGCAGCAAAAGGTGCTGTTGATTACCGGTTTCGCAGAACAGCAGGTGACCGAAGAGCAAGTGCTTGAGCCCGGTGTCGCGCTGATGACCAAGCCCTTTGCCCTGGAAGACCTTGTCCACCAGGTGCACGAGATGCTTGAAGCGGTTCAGCCGGTGCTCCTCGACCTTTCCCCGGCGCTGCGCTGACTGGCCAGGCGTTCGAGCAACAGATACACCAGCGTGGCGATCAGCAGCGGCAGCAGAAAGTAGATCGCCCGGTAGCCAATCAACGCGGCAAGCAGCGTGCCTTTGCCGTAAGTCCCCTGCAGCAGGGTCAGGAACACCGTTTCCAGTACGCCCAGCCCGGCCGGGATATGGGTAATGACCCCGGCGATGCTGCTGATCATCAGCACCGCCAGCACGGTCGGGTAGTCCGCCCCTTTGGGCAACAGGGTGAACACCACCAGCGCCATCAACGACCAGTTGCAGGCGCCCATCAGTACTTGCAGCGCAGCCAGGCGGATGCCCGGCAGGGTGATCGGGTGCTTGCGAAAGCGCCAGGTGCGGCGTGTGGCGAAGGCGCAGGCCAGCAGGTAGGCGATGGCCACCAGCAGCAACACGGCACCGATCAGGCGCAAGCCGGTGTTGCCGATCTCCATGCCGGCCGGCAACCTCGGCAGACCACAGACAAACAAGCTGCCCGCCACTGCGAAATAGCCCACCCAGTTGGTCAATAGCCCCAGGCTGAGGATTCGGGTAATGGTCGAGACCTTCAGGCCAAGGCGGGTATACAACCGGTAGCGCAGTGCAATGCCACCGACCCAGGCGCTCAGGTTGAGGTTGAAGGCATAGCACACGAACGCCAGCGGCAGCACCTGACGCGCCGGCAAGTGGTGCCCGGTGTAGTGGCGCCCGAGCAGGTCGAAGCTGCTGAACAGGGCAAAGCTGCACCACGCCACCCCGGCGGCCATGCCCAGGGTGCTCCAGTGATAGGCGGCCAGCGCTTGCCGTACCTCCTGCCAGTCGAGGTTTTTCAGCACGGTAAACAGCAGCACCGGCACCAGGATGAAAAAACCCAGGGTCAGCAGCTGGCGGGCGCGACGCCAGAGTTTCCTGTGCGGGTTCATGTCGGCTTGCCTGTTGCTTCGCTACCTTCGTACAGCGGTTTCAGGCGCGGTACATGGGCCGGCAGCCAGCCCATCAGGGCCGGGAAATGACGGATGAAATGAAAGGTCAGGAAGATCAGCGGCGCCCGCCACCAGTAGCCGCGCAGTGCCCGCTGCAGGCTGACTGCTTTGCAGCGATGGGCGGTAAGCTCCTGCAGGTGTTCATGCAGGCGGGTGTTGAAGGTCTCATCGCGGATGATCAGGTTGGCCTCAAGGTTCAGGGCCAGGCTCAAGGGGTCGAGGTTGCTTGAACCGACCGTCGACCAGTGCCGGTCAACCAGCGCCACTTTGCCGTGCAGCGGCCGTTCGCAATACTCGAAAATGCGCACGCCGTCCCTGATCAGGTAGTTGTAGAGCAAGCGTGAGCACAGCCGTACCCAGGGCATGTCGGGCATGCCCTGCAATACCAGGGTGACCCTGACGCCCCGACGGGCGGCATTGCGAATCGCCCGCAGCAGCCGGTAACCGGGAAAGAAGTAGGCGTTGGCGATGGTGATACGTTCACGGGCCGCACTCAGCGCCCTGAGGTAGTGTTGCTCGATGTCATTGGGGTGGTCCTGGTTGTCGCGAATGCACAGGGTCATGCTGGCCTGTTCGCTGTCCGGATTGATCGGCACCCGGCGTTGCCACCAGCGCCGGGTGCCCGGCCTGAGCACGCTCTGTTGTTCGAGCAAGCGAAGGGTGGCGCGCTGCAGGTCGGCGACGATCGGCCCGCGCACCTGCACGGCGTAGTCCTGTTTGGCCATCGGCCCGAAATCGGCCAGGTGATCGGCGCAGTAATTGATACCGCCGACAAAGCCGACCTCGCCATCGACCACCAGGATCTTGCGGTGCAGGCGGCGAAACAGGTTGGTGCGCATGCCCAGGCGTTTCGGGCTGGGGTCGAAGGCTTGCAAATGGACACCGGCCTCGCTGAGTTCGCGCAGGTAATCAAGGCTCAGGTCGGCGGTGCCGTAGCCATCGACCAGCATTTCGACTTTCACTCCGCGCTTGGCGGCAGCGATCAACAGTTGCTGCAACTGCTTGCCGACCTTGTCCTCATAGATGATGAAGGTCTCCAGGAGAATTTCCACCCGCGCCTGCTCGATGGCGGCAAAGGCGCTGTCGAAGTATTCCTCGCCATTGATCAGCAGTTGAACCTGGTTGTCGGGTCGCCACTGGCTGTTCACAGGTGCACCTCCACTGCCAATGGCAGGTGATCGGAAAGGTGGGTCCAGGGCTTGCGGGCCATGACCTTGGGGGCATGCGCCCGGGCGTTGCGCAGGTAGATGCGGTCCAGGCACAGCAGCGGCCAGCGCGCCGGAAAACTGCGCGCAGGGCGGCCATGAGCCTGGCTGAACACTTCATGTAACCCGCACTCGGCCAGCACCCCGTCGGCGCGCTGGCGCCAGTCGTTGAAGTCGCCGGCAACGATCACCGGGGCATCGCCGGGCAGGCTGTGCAGCAACTCGCACAGCAGGTGCAATTGCCGCCGGCGCTGACGTTCGTCCAGGCCCAGGTGCACGCAGACCGTATGCAGTTCGGTGTCCGCCGGCAAGGCCAGCACTGCATGCAGCAAGCCACGTTGTTCGCTGCCATGGACGCTGACGTCAAGATTGTCATGGCGCAGGATCGGGTACTTGGACAGCAGCGCATTGCCGTGTTCGCCTTCCGGATACACGGCGTTGCGGCCATAGGCGAACACCGGCCAGAGGCTGTCGGCGAGAAACTCGTATTGCGGCACATCCGACCAGTTGCGGTGGCGCAGGCCGTGGTGGCGATGGCTGCCGAGCACTTCCTGGAGGAACACCAGATCGGCGTCCTCGCTGCGCACCGCTTCACGCAGCTCAGGCAATACGTAATGGCGGTTCAGCGGGCTGAAACCCTTGTGGGCATTGACCGTCAGCACCCGCAACGTGTGTACCGCCGGTGCCGCGGCGAGGGGGCCGTCGGGCTGCATCTGGCTCATGGTCGGCTGCCCTTGCCGAGAATCTGCGCGACCTTGTCGGTCAACTGGGCGAATTCGAAAGGCTTGCAGATCATCTGCATGCCAGCGTCGAGGAAGCCGCCGCGGGCCACTGCGGTTTCGGCGTAGCCGGTGATGAACAGCACCTTGAGCTGGGGCCGCAACTGACGACCGATCTCTGCCAACTGGCGGCCGTTCATGCCCGGCAACCCGACGTCGCTGACCAACAGGTCGACCGGCTCCCCGGCCTGCAGGATCGCCAGGGCGATATTGGCATCTTCGGCCACCGTGCACTGGTAACCCTGCTCATCCAGCGCCTGGTGCACCAGCAGGCGAACGGTGGGGTCATCTTCGACAATCAACACGTTCTGACTGGCGGTAGCGGCGGAAGGCTGCGGTACTTCGACCTCAGACTCGAGTCGTTGTGCTGCATGCCGTGGCAGGTAAACATCGACGCGCGTGCCGTGGCCGATGCGGCTGTGCAAGGCCACGTGGCCCTGGGACTGCTTGCTGAAGCCGTACACCATCGACAACCCCAGGCCCGTGCCCTGGCCGATCGGCTTGGTGGTGAAGAACGGGTCGAAGGCGCGGTCCAGGGTGCTCTGCGGCATGCCACAGCCATTGTCATGCAGACTGATCAGCACATAGTCGCCGGCGGCCAGGGAGTGACCACCAAACAGGGTACCGTCGAGGCGCTGGTTACTGGCGCTGACGGTAAGGCGTCCGCCATTGGGCATGGCATCATGGGCATTGCTCAGCAGGTTGCCGAGTGCTTCCTGCAGTTGCACCGGGTCTGCTTCCACAGCCCATAACTCGGGCTCGATGCGTACTTGCAGCTTGATCTGTGGGCCGAGCACCGACTTCAGTTGCTCTGCCGTCAACAGTGCAGCGACCTGCACCGGGTGCGCATCCAGTGACTGCCGACTGGAGAACGCCAGCAGGCGGTGGGTCATGCTGGCTGCGCGCTTGACCGCTTCCTGGCTGAGGCTGAGCAGGGCCGGCAGGGTGTCGGTGCGGCCTTGCTGCAAGCGTTTGCCGATCATTTCCAGGCTGCCGCCGATGCCGGTCAGCAAGTTGTTGAAGTCGTGGGCCACACCGCCGGCCAGTTGGCCGATGGCTTCCATTTTCTGCGACTGGCGCAGGTAATGTTCTTCCTCGCGTAACTGGCGCAGCTGCGCTTCGACCCGGTGCGTCTGACGCTCCAGTTCCTGGCTCTGGTTACGTGCCTGGTACTGTCGGCGCCGCGCGCGCAACGAGGCGTGGGTCAGGGCGAGAAGAGTGTCGGGTTCGAACGGACATTGCAGCAGGAACAGGTTGCCAAGGGCAGCGTGTCGGCTTTGCGGCGGGCTTTGACCTTGTATCGGCGGCCCCGTCAGCAGCAGCACGGGCAGGTCCGACCACAACGGCTGTTTGCCAAGGTAGAGATGCAAGGGCGAGCGGGTGCTACCGTCCAGGCAGGTGTCGGCGATGATCGCCAGGCCTACGCCCTGTTCCAGGGCAAGCCCGAGGTCTTCCATGGTGGCGGCTTGCAGCGCCTGAATGCCGGCCTTATCGAGCAGGCGCTGGGCCAGCTGGCTGAGCTGGGCCGGCGCTAGAATCAGCGCTCGTTCGGCATTGGCTAACGCGTTGCCCACGGGTGGTCTCCTTTGATAACGCTCAGGCAAGCACCGCCGGTGCCTGCTGTCCTCGCACTATCTCTGGACCACAGCCGTTGCGTGGGGGTTCAACCGGGTTGGCGGACGGTTGTCGGGAGCGTTCAAAGGCCTTGCTGCACCAGCGGATCGTCCGGGTTCTGCTGCTCCAGCTGGGCCAGCAGCACCTGCACATTCTGCAACTGGCCGGTTTCTTTCCAGTACTCGATCAGCAGCACCCGCGCCTTGCGGTTGGCCGGTTGCCGGGCAAGGATGGTTTCCAGCTGCTTTTGCGCGGCATCGACCTGCTCCAGCTGGTGCAGGCTGGTGGCCAGGGTGTAGCGGTAGTCGTGGTTGTCCGGTTCCAGTTCCAGGGCCCGGGCGAAGGCCAGCAGGGCGTATTCGTCCTGGCCGTGGCGCAGCAGCCAGCGCCCCAGTTCATGTTGCAGGAAGGCAGAGTCGGGGCGCTTCTGCAGCGCTTTAGCCAACACCTGGCGTGAGGCGTCGGTCTGGCCCTGGCGCTCCAGCAGCTGGACCTGGGCGGCCAGCGCTTCGAGATTGTCCGGGGCCAGTTGCAGGGTGCGTTCCAGTGCTTGCCCGGCCTCCTGATAGCTGTTCTCGTGCAGGTACAGCTGGGCCAGGTGCAACTGGGCGCTGGCATCGTCGCTGCGCTTGGCCAGGAGCTGCTGGTACTGCTCCAGCACTTCCTGCAGCGGTCCGTAATACAGGCCGATATCGTCCGCGCTCAGCCCGAGCAGGGCATCGACCACGGCAAAGCGTACGCTTTGCTCTTCGTCATCGAGCAACGGGCCGAGCACCAGGCTGCGCTGGGTACCGGGCAGCATCGCCTGGATGCTGGCGACGGCGGCGCGGCGCACCAGCGGGTCTTCATGCTGCAGGTCGCGGTTGGCCAGTTTCAGGGCCAGGGGCGAGGGGTAATTGGGCAGTTCGGCGTACAGGCTGGCGCGGCGGATGGACGACAGGTCAGCGCGGCCCAATTGCTGGTAGAGCACCCGTGCGGCCCCAGGCTGGCCGTCATGGGCCATGGTCAGAGCCTTGGTGTAGCTGTGCTTGAGGGCCGGGCTGGGAGCAGGGCTGTCGTCACGCCAGAAATAGCCACCCAGGCCGAGGATGATGAGCAAGGTCAGGCTGATGAGCGTGTACTGGCGCTGTTTCGACATGGTGAATCCGAAGCGTGTCGCGGCTGCAAAGGGTTGAGCTTGGGTCACGAGGGCCGGTGGCGTCAAATGCAATGCGTGGTTATGCGCTGACTGCATCGCCGGCAAGGCCGGCTTGTGTCTTGAGGTAGGAATAGAATCAGAAGTGAGA
>NZ_JBGOGX010000027.1:0-52691 GCF_054788455.1 Pseudomonas sp. ZL2
GGTGTCTGGGTTGCGACCGCTTCGCGCTCGATCGCTGGCAAGTCCAGCTCCCACAAGTTCGGTGCATGCAGATCTATTGTGGGAGCTGGCTTTGCCAGCGATGAGGCCGATACAGCCAGCACATCAGGTGGCGTCTGGATTACGATCGCTGGCAAGGCCAGCTCCCACAAGTCCGGCGTACACAGATCACTGTGGGAGCTGGCTTGCCAGCGATGAGGCCCGCCCAGTCGACTCATCAGCTGGCGCCTGCTCGCCTGGCGCCGCAAACACCCAACCATACAAAGGACAGCAACCAGACGTAATACCCATAGGTGTATCCGGTAACGGTGAACTGACCGTCCTCGTCATACAAACTCACCAATTGCCACTGCACCGACAACCCGGCCAGCAAGGCCAGCAGGGCATAGATCAGCCTGCGTCTGGCGCTGCGGGTCCGGTACGCCGCCAGGAACAATGGGTTCGCCAGCCAGGCGAAGTAGCCGAACAGCATGACCGGCAAGCCCAGGATGGAGGCCAGAAAACCGGAGTTGGTGGTTTGGCTGTAGACCTCGTGCAGCCAGTTGTGCTCCTCGCTGTGCACTGCGGGTAGCACCAGGCTGAGCAGGTAGAGGGCCAGCCCCAGGTCTCGTGGCTCAAGCCGTCGCGGGCGCCATTTGATCACCGTGGCAACTCGATACGCGCCACCAGGCCGCCGCCCTGGCGGTTGCTCAGCAGCAGCTCACCCCCCTGTTCGCGAACCGCCGAGCGCGCCGACGACAGCCCCAGGCCAACACCACCGGTATCGCGGTTGCGCGAGGACTCCAGGCGAAAGAACGGCATGAACACCTGGTCCAGCGACGCTTCGGGAATTCCCGGGCCGCGGTCACTGATTTCGATAACGATGTTGTGGGCGCTGCTGCTCAACTGTACCTCGGGCTCGCGTGCATACTTCAGGGCATTCTCCAGCAGGTTGGTCACGGCGCGTTTCAATCCCAGGGGCCGACCGTTGAAGACCAGGTTGGCCGGTCCTTCGAAGGCTACATTGATCTGCTGATCGCGATAGTCGTCGACCAGGGTTTGCAGCAGTTCGGCAAGGTCGAACGGGGTGGTTTCCTCCAGCCGGGTTTCGTCACGGAAGAAGCCCAGTGCGGCGGTGATCATGCTCTGCATTTCATCGACGTCACGGAACAGCTTGCGTTGTTGCTCCGGGTCGTCGATGAACTCGCCGCGCAGGCGCATGCGCGTCAAGGGGGCGCGCAAATCGTGGGAAATGGCCGCGAGCATCTGCGTGCGCTCGGCCACAAAATGCTGGATCTGCGCCTGCATGGTGTTGAAGGCAGTGATCGCCTGGCGCCATTCATGCGGGCCTTCAAGGCCAATGGGCGGCGCACGAAAATCACTGCCAAAGCGCCGCGCCGCACGAGCGAAGCGCTGCAGCGGGCCAGCCAGCTGACGGGTGCCGACCCAGGCCACCAGCAGCGCGGCAACCAGGGCCAGCACGCCGATGATGGTAAAGCGCATGGCCGAACTCAGGCCCCAGCTGCGGTACGGCGGGGTGAAAGCCAGCCAACTGCCGTCGTTGATCTGCATGACCAGTTTGTAATGGGCATCGGGGCTGTCCGCCGGCCAGTCGCTGGGCTGGAAGCCCTCCAGCTGTCGCGGGCTGTCGGCCAGCAGGCGCTGCAGCGGCGGGGCTTCCTCCAGGGTAATCCGTGCCCCTGGCCCGGGCAGTTGCAGGTCGGCGCGCTGGCGGCTCCACTGCACCTCCAGCAACGGGTTGCTGGCTGCCCGTGCCAGCGTCGGGCGCAGCTCGGGCGGCGCGGCTTCGAGGGTACGGGTGGTCACGGCGATCTGTTCGAGCAGGCCGGTCTGGGTCAACGGCGGGCGCGCCCAGACCCCGGCCATCTGCACGAACAGCACATTGAGCGCCACCGAGGTCAGCATCGCCGCGATGATGGTCAGGGCAATGCGCCGGCTGATGCTGTCGCGGCGCAGGTCGAGGCGGATCACGAGCGGCTGACCTTGGCGCTGAACAGGTAACCGCCATTGCGCACCGTGCGGATCAGCTCCGGGCGCTTGCTGTCGGGCTCGATCTTGCGCCGCAGGCGGCTGACCTGCACGTCGATGCTGCGGTCGAAGGCTTCGTGGCCCTGGCCGCGGGCCAGGTCGATCAGCTGCTCGCGGGTGAGGATGCGCTGCGGGTGTTCGAGGAACACCAGCAGCAGGTCGAACTCACCGGCCGACAGCGGCACCATCACCCCTTCGGGGGTGCGCAGTTCGCGCCGGGTGACGTCCAGTTGCCAGTGGTCGAAGTGAATCAGCGGGCGGGTTTCTTCCTGGCTCGGCCGCAGTTGTTCACCAGCCCGGCGCTGTACCGCACGCAGGCGGGCGAGCAGTTCGCGGGCATCGAAGGGCTTGCCCAGGTAGTCGTCGGCGCCCAGCTCCAGGCCGACGATGCGGTCGCTGAGCTCGTCCATGGCGGTGAGCATGATGATCGGGATACCGGTGTTGGCCCGCAGCTTCTGGCACAGGCTCAGGCCGCCTTCGCCGGGCAGCATCAGGTCGAGGATGATGATGTCCGGGCGCTGCTGTTCGATGGCCGCCCACATGGCCTCGCCGTTGCCGGCCAGGTCGACTTCATAGCCGTGGCGGACAAAGAACTTCTTCAGCAGGGCACAAATTTCCATGTCGTCATCGACGATCAGCAGTCTGCTCACGTTGTGGTCCACGGGCCGTGAAAAGTGCGTATCTAAAACCATTCTGCGCTGCTGGTCATTTATTTCAATCTCGCAACATTCCTGCAGCGCCGACACAAAGCGGACATCAGCCAGCAAAAGCCCTGGGGCACGCTGTGGCCAGTTCACTCAAGGGAGTTTTCCAGATGCCGGCCACACACCCGACCAACGGCTTCGACAGCAGCCAGTCGCTGACCCTCGACCTGCGTACCCAGGAGCTGTGGCGCAACGCGCTGCTCAGCTACCAGGACTCGCGCCTGGGTTTGTCCAGCGACGGCAGGCACATGGTCCTCAGCCACTATTTCGAGCGTTACAGCCCCACCAGCAACCAGTGGATGGAGTACAGCTACAAGATTCCCCTGGGTGAACTGGTGCACTGGATCATGAGCCAGGGCGAGCTGCACGTGGACCGTTCCACCAGCACGCCAAGCCCGGCCAACGACGGTTTTGGAGGCTGAGCATGCGCAAGCAATTGATCGTGCCGCTTTTGAGTGCCTCGCTGCTGCTGGCCGGTTGCAGCCAGAACAAGGTCAACCCCAAGGAGTACTCGGGCTTTCTGCGCAATTATGACCAGTTGAGCGAACACAAGACCGCCTCCGGCGACACCGTGCTGCGCTGGGTCAGCCCCAAGCTGCGCATGGAACGCTACAGCCAGGTGTACATCGCCCCCAGCCAGTTCTACCCGATGCCCAAGGCCAGCACGCGAATCCCCGAGACCACCCTCAAAGCGGTGACCACCTATTACGATACGGCCCTCAAGCGTGAACTGGGCAAGGTCCTCAACCTGGTCGAGCAGCCCGGCCCGCACACCTTGATCGTGCGCCCGGCGATCACCTCGGTGGGCGCCCATACCCAGGCGCTGCACTTCTATGAATACCTGCCGGTGACCTTGGTGGCCGCCGGGGTCAGCAGTGCCGTCGGTATCCGCGACCTCGACAGCGTGATCGCCACCGAGGCGGCGTTCCTCGATGGCGGCAGCCGCGCGGTGGTCGCCGAGGTGGTGCGCAAGGGTACCGGCCTGCCGCTGGAGAACGACAATCAGGTGATGAGCGCCGACAACCTCAAGGTGGTGCTCGATGCCTGGGCGCGGGACTGGCGCGTGGCCGCCGAGACGCTCCAGGAGCAAAAACGCAGCGCCGTCACAGGGCAAAAAACCACGGCACCATGACCACGCTGACCACCATTACCAGCAGGGTGAACGGCACCCCGACCTTGACGAAATCGCCGAAGCGATACTGGCCGGGGCCGAGTACCAGGGTGTTGACCGGCGACGACACCGGGGTCATGAACGCCGCCGAAGCCGCCAGGGCGACGATCATCGCAAAGGGGTAGGGCGAGGCACCCAGCTGCTCGGCGGTGGTCACTGCCACCGGCGCCATCAGCACCGCGGTGGCCGTGTTGGAAATGAACAGGCCGATGATCGCGGTGATCGCGAACAGGCTGGCGAGAATCACATAGGGCCCGGCACTGCCAAGCATCTGCACCAGGCCGTGCACGGCCAGGGCGATGCCGCCGGTTTTCTGCAGGGCCAGGGCGAAGGGCAGCATGCCGACAATCAGCACCAGGCTTTGCCAGTGGATGGCCCGGTAGGCGCTGTTCATGTCGATGCAGCGCCCGGCGCCCATCAGCAGGCAGCCGATCAGCGCGGCAATCACGTTGGGTACCACGCCGCTGACCATCAAGCCGACCATCACCGCCAGGCTGATCAGCGCGTAGGGCGCGCGATTGCCCGCTGGGGCGACATTGTCGATTTCTGCCGGCAGGCTCAATACCAGAAAGTCCCGTGGCTGGGTCTGCAACTGGCGAATGGCTTTCCAGGTGCCGATCACCAGCAAGGTGTCGCCGAGCTTGAGTTTTTCTTCCACCAATTGCTCTTCGATGGCGTTCTGGTCGCGGCGCAGGCCGACCACGTTGAGGCCCCAGCGGCTGCGGAAGGTCAGCTCCAGCAGGGTCTTGCCGATCAGCTGCGAGCCAGGCGGCACCGCCACTTCGGCCATGCCCACTTCCTGCGACTGGTCGATGAAGTAGGCGGCCTTGAAGTGCAATGGCTCCAGCTGCATGTTCTGGCACAGGCTGCGCAGGTCGTCCTTGGGCGCGAACAGGTCAAGCAGCAGCACATCGCCTTCGTGCACCGTCGTGCTCGAATCGGGGCTGAGTACGCGGGTGGTGAACTTGTGCTGGCGCTCGATGCCGACCACGCTGGCGCCGTGTTCGGTGCGCAGTTTCAGCTCGCTGAGGCTATGGCCGATCAATGGCGAGCCCGGGCGCACGCGCAGGCGCCGTTCGCGGCCGGCGAGCTTGTAGTCGATGATCAGGTCGAGCAGGGTACGCCGGGTTTGCGCGCTGCCGTCCTTGCGCACCTCGCCGCCGAGCCAGTGGCGGGTCAGCAGCATGTAGCCTACGCCAAGCAACAGCACCACCAGGCCGAACGGGGTAAAGCTGAAGAAGCTGAAACCGCTTTCGCCATGACGCACCAGCTCGCTGTGCACCACCACGTTGGGCGGCGTTGCCACCAGGCTGAGCATGCCGCTGATCAGCCCGGCGAAGGCCAGCGGCATCATCAGGCGGCTGGGCGAGACCTTCATCCGTGCGGCAATGCTCAGCACCACCGGAATGAAGATCGCCACCACCCCGGTGGAACTCATCACCGAACCCAGCCCGGCCACGCAGACCATCAGCAACACGATCAGCCGCGCTTCACTGTTGCCGGCGCGGTCGGCCATCCACTCGCCAATCCGGTAGGCGATGCCGGTGCGCACCAGGCCTTCGCCGATCACGAACAGGGCGGCGATCAGCACCACGTTGGGGTCGCTGAAACCGGCCAGGGCTTCCTGCACACTGATGATGCCCAGCAGCGGCAGGGCGACGATCACCAGCAGGGCGACCACGTCCATGCGTGGCCGGTTGGCGATGAACAGGGCCACGGCGGTGAACAGCAGACCGAGTACCCAGAGCAGTTCGTGATTCATGCAGTCATCCTGATCGGTGAAGGCTGCAAGTCTGGCAGAAATTCGTCGCGCGTTTGTTGATGTGCTGCAGCGGGTGCGGCATCAGTGCTGATCGGTGGTAGAGTTGCCGCCGTTTTTGATCAATCAAGGAAGAATGTTTTGGACCCGAACACCAGCAACTGGAAGGGCACCGCCCTGGCCTTCGGTTTGATCGGCTGCATCACGCTGATCGGCTACATCATCGACTACACCTCGAAGATCAATGTCTTTCTGATCTGGGATTTCAAGGCCTACTCCTACATCGCCATCTGCTTCAGCCTGGTGGCCCTGGCGTTGCTGGGCACGTTCCTGCTCAATCACCACAACATCGACACCAATGTATTCGGCGGCCTGCTGGTGTTGGTGATAGCGGGTATCTCGCAGATGATCTTCGGCGTCGAGCCCTCGGTGATCCTGTGCCTGGCCGGGCTGTACCTGGCCGGCGCGATCGGCCTGGCCATCGGCTTTGGCAACAAGCGCGCGATGGACGCTGCAGAGGCCGACGAGGAGCTGTAGCTCAGGCCTCGTTCAATTGCTGGCGCAGCACCTTGAGGTCGCGGCTGTCGATCACGTAGGTGCGCGCCAGCCAGTCGCCGGGCCGCTGGCAATGGCGCGACTCGGCGCACAGCCAGATGACGATCAGGCCAAAGGCGGCCTCGAACGGCCGGGTGATGCCGCGCACCAGCGCCTGCAGCAGGCTCGGCGGCTGGCCGGCGCGGTTGATCACGGTGAACCGGAACACCACCTTGCCCGGTGTTTGCCCGCGCATCAGGTACTCGAACAGCGGGAAGTACAGCAACTGCATCAGCAGCATGCCGTCTTCGCCGCGGCCATAGCCCACCACGGCCAGCGCGAACCAGGCGCCGAGGGCGAGCAGGGTATCGAGCAGCCAGGCACCGATGCGGCGGATGATCAGGGTGGTGCGGGAGACGTGCATGGTGGTTGCGCTGATCCTTGCGAGGTGGGGCGATGGTCGCATTCTTGCCGCTGTAAAGCACGGCCTGGATTGGCAAGGCCAGCTCCCACGGGATCTATGTATGCCAACCCATTGTGGGAGCCGGCGTTGCCGGCGATGGGCTGCAGAGCAGCCCCTGATGCGCTCACACTTCTTGGGCCAACGGATTAATACTTATAGCCAAGGAGTATTTGCTTATTGTCGCCAGTGCTTGAACCATGGGCATTGGCTCCACAGCAAGGATGCGACTCAATGGCCAGGCATATTGTCATTGTGGGCGGCGGCGTCGGCGGTACGATGCTGGCCAATCAACTGGTGAGCAAACTCTACCCGGAAGTGCTCCGCGAGCAGGTGCGCATTACCCTGCTGTCCAATTCCCCCGATCACTACTACAAACCCGCGTTCATGTACGTGGCCTTCAATCAGTTCTTCCAGGAAGAGCTGAAGCGCCCGCAGCGGTCATTGCTGCGCCCGGAAATCGACTTCCAGGTGCAGGAAGTCACCCGCTTCGACTTTACCGGACAGGCCCTGCACACCCGCTCGGGCCGGTGCTACGGCTATGACTTCCTGGTAATCGCCACCGGCTGCGTGCCTGCCCCCGAGCGCATCGAGGGCCTGCAACAGGCGGGCGATCACTTCTACCAGTACGAAGCGGCGCGGCAACTGGCACGGCGCCTGGCGAGCATCGACAAGGGGCGGATCTTCATCACCGTGTCCTTTCCGCAAACCCCCAACGTGCCGCACCAGTGCGGCATCGCCCCGGTGGAAACCACCCTGATGCTCGATGACTACCTGCGCCAGCGCGGGGTGCGCGACAAGGTCGAGATCATCTACACCTACCCGACCACCGCTCAGCTGTTGCGCAACTGCTTGTTCCTGCAGCGGCCCACCGGCGAGATCCTGCCGAGCATTTTCGAGCAGAAGAACATCCGCTTTCAGCGCGGCTTCACCCTGAGCAAGGTCGACCCCGAGCAACGCATCGCCTACTCCGAAGAAGGCGACGCGCAGCCGTTCGACATTCTCATGGCCACACCGCCGATCCGTGCGGTGGACGCCGTGCTGCAAAGCGGGGCCTCCCGCGCGCCGAACAACGAAGGCTGGCTGCCGACCAACCACGAAACCCTGCAGGTTTACGGCCTGGAAGGCGTCTATGTGATCGGCGACACCGTCGACCTGCCGATCAGCAAGGCCGGCGGTGCCTGCCACAACCAGGCACCGGTGATCGCCAACAATATCGCCGGCGAAATCCGCCTGGGCAGCACCTGCGCGGTGTACGACGGCAAGGTCCAGGCTGCGGCGCAGATGGGCCTGGGGGCGGGCATGCCGCTGTGCTACGACTACCGTCACGACGTCTTGCCGACGCCGCCGACCAAGCTGGGCAGCCTGCTGCGCAATGGTTTCAACCGCGGCCTGTACTGGGCCGTGGCCCGTGGAATGCTTTGACCCGACGACGGGAGGAGCCGATTGTCATGGATGCCACCGATTTACCCGCGGTTTTGAACGCCAACCCGGGGCTGGACGCCCTGTTGCGCAAACTGCAACCGCTGCTCGACAGCGGCCGGATGGACAACGTGGTCGATCTGCTGTCGCTGAGCGCCGACCTCGTTGACCTGCTCGATGCGGCCATGGTCGAGAAACTCTCAGGGCTGTTCGAGGAGGCCACGGCCCTGAGCTGGAACCTGGGCAATGCCATGCGCATGGCCTCGGCGCAAACCCGCAATGAACCCACTCCCAGCCTGTATGGCCTGCTGTTGCTGCTACGAGACCCGCAAACCCGTCGAGGGCTTGCCCTGGTACTCAGAATATTGAATGTCATTGGACGACAGGATTGATCGCACGGAGCTAGAGGACCACCGTCATGCTCGAACAGCGTAAACGCTCCACCGCACCCGGCGCCAATAGCGCCTGGGACCCGAAAAGCTACCTGCAATTTGCCCGCTTGCGCGAGCGCCCGGTGCTGGAACTGCTCGACCGCCTGCACCTCGATTCGCCCCAGTGCATCTACGACCTGGGCTGCGGTACCGGCATCGCGACGCGTCTGCTGGCCGAGCGCTGGCCACGGGCCGAGCTGTTCGGCGTCGACAGTTCGGTAGAGATGCTCCAGGAGGCGTTGGCCCTGCCGATCAGCGTCAACTGGCTGCATGTCGATGTCAGCCAGTGGCAGGCGCAAAAACCGGCCAACCTGCTGTTCGCCGCCGCAGTGCTGCACTTTATCGAGGACCACCAAAGCCTGTTGCCGCGCCTGCTCGGGCAGTTGCAGGAGGGCGGCTGCCTGGCCGTGCACATGCCCAACTGGCGCGATGCGCCCTGGTATCAGCTGATGCTCCGGGCCCTCGGCGAGCCCGGGCCCAGCGGCCGGCCATTGGCGCCCCTGGAATTGCGCAAGTTCATGGCCTCGCGCAATGTGCTGTCGCTGGACGGTTACTACCGCCTGCTGGCGCCGCTGACCCGTGAGCTGGATATCTGGGAAACCGAGCACCTGCAGGTGGTCGAGGGCAACTCGCCGATCTTCGACTGGGTCAAGGTCTCGGCCCTGCGCCCGGTGCTCATTGCCCTGGATGATGCCGAGCGTGAAGCCTTTCTCGGCAAGTACCTGAAGCTGCTGCACGCGCACTACCCGCAGGAGGACGACGGGCGCACGCTGTTTCCGTTCAAGCGTACCTTCATCATTGCCACGCGGTGAATGCGTGCCGATTCAGCGACGGGCAATGTCGTAGGACAGCAGCACGACATCCTGGGTCAGGTCCACCGGCAGTGAAACGATGAAGTCTGCCTCCGGGTTGTCTCTTTGATGCCCGGGCAATGCTACAGTCACGTCTTTTTTCTGACGAGGAAGAGTCATGCGGGTAGTAATGGCGATGGTCGCTGCAGCGTTGTTGGCCGGGTGTGCGTCTTCGGCCATGGAGGCGGCGCGCAGCCAGGCGCCGACCAAGGCGTTTACTTCGAGCAAGTCGGCGGATGTGGTTGCCCAGTGCATCCAGTTCGGCTGGCAGGATGAAGCAGTGTTCGGCGTCGATGCCAGCGGCTACCTTGAGCCTGCCAAACAAGGCGGCTTCACCGTCTACACCCGCGAGGCGGAGTCCTTTGCCGACATCAAGTCCCAGGGCGCCAGCACCGCAGTGAGCTACTACGCGAAGCACAACGACAACGTCGCCCTGCGGCGCATGGCGGCCCTGGCCACCTGCCTGTAAATTTGCCTAGCGCGGCATGTACCTGAGTTGCCAGCGCCGCGGGATCTTCAGCGAGATCAAGCCCAGCGCCGCCGCCAATAGGGCGCTGAACAGCAGCGCGGCGAGGTCGAAGGCCTGCTCCAGCAACACCCCGAGCACGGCGCCGACGAACATCCCGGTCCAGGGGATCAACTGCACCCGCCAGCCTTGCCGGCGCTCGCCCAGCAGCGCCCGGCCGAGGCCGCGGCCAAAACGCGAAAGCGCGCCGGTGACATAGGTCAGGCCAATCGGCAGGCCGTTCACTTCCTCGACCACGGCGTTGATCATGCCCATGGCGGTGACTGCCGACACCAGTGCCGGCAACTGCAGCGCAGTGGGCAGCAACGCCGCCAGGGCCAGCAGCGCGGCGATGATCAGCAGCAACGGGCACGGGCGGCGGCCGCTCAGGCGCGCGATCACCACGCCCAGGGCATTGCCCACGACAAAGGCCAGCAGTACTGCAGCAATGCGCAGGATCGGCCCCGGTTCGCCTTCGCCCAGCGATACCGCCAGGCGCGTGGTATTGCCGCTCATGAACGAAACGAAGTCGCCGGTGGCCATGAAGCCGATGGCATCGGTCATGCCGGCCAGCACCGACAGCGCGGCGACAAAGTACAGGCCGACCTTGCCACGCAGGCGGGCGACCCTGGCAGAGGTGGAAGTGGAACCTGGCAGCATCCTTGGCGCTCCCGATACGCGATGAGTGGGCTTAGCTTTTTTCCGTCAGCCGTGCTTCGAGCCCGGCGATATGCGCCTCCAGGCGCTCGTGCTCGCAACGTTCGGCGCTGATGTCTTCGAACACGCTGATCAGGTGCTCCGGCGCACCGTCCTGGCGGCGTTGCAGCGAGGTGCGGGCACGGACCCAGAGGTACTCGCCGTTCTTGTGGCGCACGCGTTTTTCCACCTCGTAGCGCTCGCTCTGGCCCTCGAGCATGCCCTGCAGCAGTTGCAGGTTGGCGGCGAGGTCATCGGGGTGGGTGATCTGCTGGAAGGTCATGCCGTAGAGTTCTTCGGCGCGGTAGCCGAGCAGTTCGCAGAGGCTGTTGTTGACCCGCTGCCAGGTGCCGTCCGGGTCGATGTAGGCGAGGGCGCCCCAGGCCAGTTCGAAGATCGCCCGGAAGCGCTCCTCACTGTTGCGCAGTTCCTCTTCGGCGACCTTGCGTTCGGTGTTGTCCATGCTGATGCCGACCATCTTCACCGAACGGCCGGCACTGTCGCGCACCACCGTGGCGCGGGAAGAAATCCAGCGCACTTCGCCGTCGGGGCGCGTGATACGAAAATCGCATTCGCAGCCACTGCCATCGGCCACTGCCTGGGCGTACATGGCCTGCATGTGCTCGATGTCTTCAGGCGGCAGGTGGGCCCAGAAATCTTCGTTGCGGTTGACCGGCCAGCCGTAGACCTGCTCGACGTTGGGCGAGTAGGTGACTTCGTCGCTGATCAGGTTCCACTCCCAGGTGACGATGCGCGCGCCTTCCTGGGCCAGCTTCATGCGTGTTTCGCTTTCCATGATCTCGGCGGTGTAGCGCCGGCGCAGGTCGGTCATCGGCAGCTCGACCACCTGTGGCTGCTGGATGTTCTGCAGGGCTTCTTCGCCGTAGCGCAGCCAGATCCAGTTGACCTTGAGAAAGTCGGCCAGCTTGCGCAGGTTGTCGTAATCGATTTCGCCGCCGCGGGTCCATTTGTGCACCGCGGTGCGCGAGATACCCAGGGCCGTGCCGACGGCTTGCAAGGTCAGCTTGTGATGCTCGAGCAGTTCCTTGAGGCGGAAGGCGAAACTGTTTTCCATCATCGGCAGGGTGTCCTGATCGGGGGCCAAGAGCCTGCCAGTATACCTGTGGGGCAGCTTCAAGCTTCAAGCTTCGAGCTGCAAGAGGAGCCTGAGCGTACCTGTCTTGCAGCTTGAGGCTTGAAACTTGGAGCTTGATGCCTACAAATCCAGCACCAACCGCGCCGAGCGGGCCCGCGATACGCAGAGCATCATGCTTTGCTGCGCGGCCTTTTCGTCATCACTCAGGTACTGGTCGAAGTGCTCGGCTTCACCTTCGAGGATCGCCGTCTCGCAGGTGCCGCACACGCCTTCGCGGCACAGGCATTCGACCTTGGCCGCCTTGGACTTTTCGATGGCCTGGAGGATGGTCATGCCTTCCTCGACCTGCAGTTCGGTACCGGAACGGGCCAGCACCACGGTGAAGGCGGCGCCGGTGACCGGTGCTGCAGCGAACTGTTCCCAGTGCACGCGCTGCTCGGCGATGCCGGCCTTGGCGGCAGTGGCGATCACTGCATCGATCAGCGGCTTGGGCCCGCATACATATAGGTGAGCATCCCCGGCCAGGCCGGCGCACAGCGCGGTGAGGTCGAGCTTGCGCTCGAGGCTGTCGATGTAGAAACGGGTGTTGGCGGCATGCGGGCCGCTTTCCAGCTGCTGCTGGAACGCACCGTGCTCCGGGGCGCGGAAGGCGTAATGCAGTTCGTAATCGCTGGCGCCGCCTTCAAGCTCGTGCAACTGGGCCAGGAACGGGGTGATGCCGATGCCGCCGGCAATCAGCACATGACGCCCGGCACTGGGGTCCAGGGCGAACAGGTTGTTCGGCGAGGAAAGGGTCAGGCGGCTGCCGACTTGCACCTGCTGGTGCATGAACGCCGAACCGCCCTTGGACTGCTCTTCAAGGCGCACGCCAATCTGGTAGCTGCGGGTGTCGCGCGGGTCGCTCATCAGCGAGTAGGCATTGCTGAACTGGCTGCCATCGGCGCCTTGCATCTGTACGATGACATGGCTGCCGCCGGTGAAGGCGGGCATCGGCGCGCCGTCTTCGCGGGCCAGGGTGAAGCGCTTGATCAGCGGCGTTGCCTGTTCGACTTCAGTTACCAGCACGCTGAACATTTCATACTTGTTGGCCATGTTTCACCTCGACTGCAACAGCACGCGGCAGGCCCTGCCGCGTGGCGGAACCTGTGCTCAGACCGCCAGGCACAGGTATTTGATTTCCAGATAATCCTCGATGCCGTACTTGGAGCCTTCACGGCCCAGGCCCGATTGCTTGATGCCACCGAATGGCGCGACCTCGTTGGAGATCAGCCCGGTGTTGACCCCGACCATGCCGTATTCCAGCTGCTCGGCGACCTTGAATACCCGGGCGATATCGCGGCTGTAGAAGTAGGCGGCCAGGCCGTATTGAGTGGCGTTGGCCAGGGCAATGACCTCGTCGTCGCTGCTGAAGCGCACCAGCGCCGCTACCGGGCCGAAGATCTCTTCTTCGAGCAGCTCCATGCCCGGGCCAATGCCGGCCAGCACGGTCGGCTCGAAGAAGTTGCCGCCCAGGGCATGGGCCTGGCCGCCGAGCACCAGCTCGGCGCCTTTGCCGAGGGCGTCGTCGATCAGGCTGCGCACCTTGGCCACCGCCTTGTCGCTGATCAACGGGCCGATCTGGCTGGTGGCGGCGCTGCCATGGCCAACCTCCAGGGCACGCACGCGCTCGACGAAGCGCTGGGCAAATTGCTCATACACGCTGTCGTGCACGTAGAAGCGGTTGACGCACACGCAGGTCTGCCCGGCGTTGCGGTACTTGGCGACGATGGCGCCTTCGACCGCAGCGTCGATATCGGCGTCGGCGAAGACAATGAACGGCGCGTTGCCACCCAGCTCCAGGCTGACCTTCTTGATGGTTTCGGCGCACTGGCCCATCAGCAGGCGGCCGATCGGCGTCGAGCCGGTGAAGCTCAGCTTGCGCACCGAAGGGTGGCCAGTGAACTGCGCGCCAATCGCCGGTGCATCGCCGGTGACCACGCTGAACACACCGGCAGGCACGCCGGCGCGTTCGGCGAGCGCGGCCAGGGCCAGGGCGCAGAACGGGGTTTCATTGGCCGGCTTGACCACCATGGTGCAGCCTGCGGCCAGGGCCGGGGCGACCTTGCGGGTGATCATCGCCGCCGGGAAGTTCCACGGCGTGATGGCGGTGCATACGCCGATGCCTTGCTTGATCACCAGCAGGCGTTTGTCGTTGGACGGGCTGGGGATCACGTCGCCGTAGACGCGTTTGCCTTCTTCGGCAAACCATTCGACGAAGGAGGCGGCGTAGCGGATTTCGCCCAGGGCTTCGTGCAGCGGCTTGCCCTGCTCGAAGGTCATCAGCCGGGCCAGGTCCTGCTCGTGTTCCAGCAGCAGTTCGAACCAGCGGCGCAGCACCTGCGCACGCTCCTTGGCGGTACGCCCACGCCAGTCGGCCAGGGCCGCTTCGGCGGCTTCGATGGCGCGCACGGCTTCGGCACCGGCCATCAGCGGCACGCTGCCGAGCAGCTCGCCGCTGGCCGGGTCGGTCACGTTGAGGCTGCGCCCGTCATCGGCGTCGCACCAGCGCCCGGCAATGTAGGCCTGCTGGCGGAACAGCTTGTTGTCATTGAGTTTCACGCAAGGCACTCCGAAGCGCGCCGCAGGCGGTGAAGCCTGCGGCGAGCGGTATCAGTCGTTGAGGTGGGCGACGGCGATCAGGTTGTGGAAGTGAGCAATGCCGTGCTCGCTCATGCCGCTGCGCTCGCGGTCGGCCATGATCCGGCCCTGGCCACGGTAGCCGCGGGACTTGAGGCCCTTCTGCACGCTTTCGACCAGGCGCAGGTCTTCCGGACGGAACACTTCGCGGTACCAGTCGATCAGCTTCTGCTGCTCTTCGCTGATGTCCTTGTTGAGGAAGTAGATGTCGTAGTGCTGCAGGGTGGTTTCGGCATCGACCGGGAACTCGTAGATCACGGTCATGAAGTTGGCGCCTGGCGGCACGTTGAACATGGTGCACGGCCAGGCCCAGAAACCGGCGAAGGACGGGTCCTTGACGCTTTCGTCGAACTTGAACGACTGCTCCGAAGGTTTCGCCAGGCCGTACTGCAGGGTCCAGTTGCCGTGCATGCTGTGGCTGTACTGGCCGACGTCGACCGAGTCGGCGAAGCCGGGGTGGGCCGGGGCGCAGTGGTAGCACTCGAGGTAGTTGTCGACGATCGACTTCCAGTTGGCCGGGGTGTCACTGACAAAGCGCGCGGCCAGGTGCAGGTCGTCGATCACCGCGCAGGCTGCACGCATGCGCGCTTGCAGGCCGGGCAGTTGGTCTTCGACGGAGCCGGCCTCCATGTCCATGTTGATGAAGATGAAGCCTGCGTATTCTTCGACACGCAGCTGCACCAGGGTCGAGTTTTCTTTGTCGAAGTTGACCACGTTGTCGCAGTTGCGCGCGTGGGCCAGGTCGCCGTCGAGCTTGAAGGTCCAGGCGTGGTACGGGCAGGTGATGACGTTCTTGGCCTTGCCGCTGCCGCTGAGCAACTGGTGGCCACGGTGCGGGCAGACGTTGTAGAAGGCGCGCAGGACGCTGTCGCGGCCGCGCACGACGATGATGCTTTCGCCGATCACTTCACGGGTGATGTAGGCGTTGTTCTCGGCCACTTCGCTGCGGTGGCCGACGCAGATCCAGCTGCGGGCGAAGATGTTTTCTTTCTCGTGCTCGAACACTGCGGCCTGGGTATAGAAGCTGGCGGGAATGGTGAACGCCTCTTCGGCGTTGGCGCAGAAATCGGCGGGCAGGCGTTTGAAGTCATTCATGGTTGGGGTCTCACAAGCACGGTTTTTAGTTGTTGGTTAACGCGTATCTATCAGTTAACAAGCCAGGCAAAAAAATTTACTGCTGTTGCAGGAGCGGGCTTGCCCCGCGATCTGGCCCGTACAAGGCTCAGATCGCTATCGCGGGACAAGCCCGCTCCCACAGGTGTGTGATCAGTGCACGGCAGCGGCGCTGCGCGGCGCTTGTTGCGCAGGCTCTTCACCGGCCATGCGCGCCGCTTCTTCCTCGATGCGGTAGGCCGGCACCTGGCCGTAGTCTTCGATCATCCATTTGAAGAAGCCGTAGATCTTCACCAGCAGGATCACCATGAACGGAATGGCGGTGAGCACCACGGCGGTTTTCATGGTCGACAGCGAAGCCTTGGCGAACAGCATGGCCAGCGGTACCAGGGTCAGCACCACGCACCAGAACAGGCGGTGGGTCGGCGTCGGGTCGTCGCCTTCACGCAGGTTGCGGGTGCTGGTGGCGGCCACGGCATAAGCGGCAGCGTCCATGTGCGAAGCGCAGAAGATCGCCATGATGAACAGGTACACGCCGAGGAACACCTGGCCCCACGGCAAGGCCAGCAGCAGGTGGGTCACCGCCGATTCGCCGCCTTGTTCACTGAGCATCTTCGGCACGTCCACGGCGCCGGTGATGAACTGGTGCATGCTGTAGCTTTCCAGGGCGCCGAAGAAGAACCAGCAACCGAAGCTGCCACCGAGCAGCAGGGCCATGACCACTTCCTTGATCTGCCGGCCACGCGACACGCGGGTCACGAACATGGCCACGCCTGGCGCGTAGGACACCCACCAGAGCCAGTAGAACACTGTCCAGTTGCGGGTGAAGGCACCGTCGCCCGCCGGGTCGGTGAACAGACTCATGTGCACGTAGTTCTGGATCATCAGGCCAATCGAGTTGGCGGTGTTGTTGATGGTGAACTGGGTCGGGCCGACCAGCAGCACCACCAGGGCAAACACCAGGGCGCCGATGCAGACTATCTTGCTCAGGCGCTGCAGGCCGCCATCGATACCGATGTAGGAGCTGAGCGAGAACATCACCGCCACCGCACCGATCACCAGCAGTTGCACGGTGAAGGTGTCCGGGGTGCCGGCCAGGTCATGCAGGCCGCGGGTCAGGGTCGAGGCGGTGAGCGCCAGCGACACGGTCAGCGCGCCCATCATGGTCAGCAGGAAGATCAAGTCGACGCTGCGCCCGACCGGGCCGGTGGCCTTGAAGCCGGTCACCGCTTCGACGATCGAGGCCAGGTTCAGGCCGCTCTTCTTGCGCACGTGGAAGTGATAGGCCATGGCCAGCGAGGCCAGGGCATAGATCGACCAGGCACTGACGCCCCAGTGGAAGAACGAGTAGCTGATGCTGTACTCGAGTGCCTTGGGGGTGGCGGCGGCGATGTTCAGGCCCGGGGTCTGGTAGTAGTAGGCCCATTCCATCACGCCCCAGTACAGGGTCGAAGAGCCCATGCCGGCGCAGATGAACATGAACACCCAGGTGGCGGTGGCGTACTCGGGTTTGCCACTGCCCAGGCGGATGTTGCCGTACTTGCTGAAGGCCAGGTACAGCACCGCCAGCGAGCTGCCGAACACCAGCACCTGAACACTGGTGCCGAAGGTCCGGGTCGACAGTTCGAACAACTGGTTGGCCGCGCTTTCGGCTTCGCCCGGGAAGGCTGCAAGGCCGATGACGGTGAGCAGCACGGCAATCAAACTCACGGTAATCAGGAACACATCAATCTTTTTATTTTTGTGCGACATCATCGTCTCCTGGACGTTGGCGTTCTTAGCTATACCCGGCAGGCACTCCGGGGTGTTGCGGCAGCACTCCCTGCTTCGTTGTTAACTTAAAGTTAACGTGAATCTTTTGGTTAACAGATTCTGCAGATAATCCGCTTCACCCGCAAGAGCCAAGGGGCCGTTTTGTCAGACAATTCTGACAATCGGCCCCTGGTCATCAACCTTCGATCAGCGCGCTGATAGCTTCACCGACTTGCTGGGTCGACTTTTGCCCGCCCATATCGCGGGTGGTATCGCCGGCGGCGATGACCTGCTCGATGGCTTTGAGAATGTCGTCGTGGGCGGCGCGGTAACGCGGGTCGGCGCCGTCGTTGCCAAGGAACTCGAGCATCAGCGCGCCCGACCAGATCATCGCGATCGGGTTGGCGATGTTCTTGCCGAAGATGTCCGGGGCCGAACCGTGCACGGGTTCGAACAGCGACGGGAATTTGCGCTCGGGGTTGAGGTTGGCCGATGGCGCGATGCCGATGGTGCCGGCGCAGGCCGGGCCGAGGTCGGAGAGGATGTCGCCGAACAGGTTCGAGGCCACCACCACGTCGAAGCGATCCGGCTGCAGCACGAAGCGGGCGCAGAGGATATCAATGTGCTGCTTGTCCCAGCTGATTTCCGGATAATTGGCAGCCATGGCCGCGGTGCGCTCGTCCCAGTAGGGCATGCTCACGGCCATGCCGTTGGACTTGGTCGCCGAGGTCACGTGCTTGCGCTCGCGGGTTTGCGCCACCTCGAAGGCGTACTTGAGGATGCGGTCGACACCCCGGCGGGTGAACACCGACTCCTGCAGCACGAACTCGTTGTCGGTGCCTTCGAACATGCGCCCGCCCAGGGACGAATATTCGCCTTCGGTGTTCTCGCGGATTACCACAAAGTCGATGTCGCCAGGCTCACGGCCGGCCAGCGGGCAGGGTACGCCGGGGAACAGGCGCACCGGGCGGATGTTCACGTACTGGTCGAAGTCGCGGCGAAACTTCAGCAGCGAGCCCCACAGCGAGATGTGGTCCGGGACCTTGTCTGGCCAGCCCACGGCGCCGAAGTACAGGGCGTCGAAATCCTTGAGCTGCTCGAACCAGTCGTCCGGCATCATCTTGCCGTGGGCCAGGTAGTAATCGCAGCTGGCCCATTCGAAGAATTCGAAGCTGATGTCCAGGCCATGCTTGCGCGCGGCGGCCTCGACCACGCGGATGCCTTCGGGGAGTACTTCGTTGCCGATGCCGTCACCGGGAATTGCGGCGATTCTGAAAGTCTTGCTCATGAGGGGCGCACTCGTTGTCTAGGGAACAGGTGCGGCTCATGCTATAAGGGCAGGATTCAGAGATAATCTCGTGATTCATGGATTCTTAGTGCACGCATCGTGAATAATCTTCCCAGCCTCGACGACCTCAATATCTTCCTCCAGGTGGCCAAGCGCGCCAGCTTCGCGGCGGTGGCCGAAGAGCTCGGCATGTCGGCCGCGTTCATCAGCAAACGCATCCGCGTGCTTGAGCAAACCCTTGAAGTGCGCCTGCTGCACCGCACCACCCGGCGGGTGACGGTGAGCGAGGAGGGCGAGCGGGTGTACCAGTGGGCGCAGCAGATTTTCGATGCGGTGCAGCGCATGGGCGACGACATCAGCGCCCAGCACCGCGAACCGGTGGGCCAGCTGCGGATTGCCAGCAGCCTTGGCCTGGGCCGGCGATTTGTGGCCCCGGCGTTGTCGGAACTGGCCGAGCGCTACCCGCGCCTGGATGTGCGCCTGGACGTGCATGACCGCCTGGTGGACCTGATTGAAGAGGGCGTCGACCTGGATATTCGCGTCGGTAACGCCATCGCCCCCAACCTGATTGCCAAGCCGCTGGCCAGGAACCGCCGGGTGCTGTGCGCTTCCCCGGCCTACCTGGCCCGGCGCGGCACGCCCAAGGTGCTGGCCGAGCTTGCCAGCCATGATTGCCTGGTGATCAAGGAGCGTGACCACCCGTTTGGCGTGTGGCAGCTGGAAGGGCCGGGGGGCGAGGAGAGCGTGCGGGTGACCGGCAGCCTGTCGAGCAACCATGGTGAAGTGGCGCACCAGTGGTGCCTGGATGGGCGAGGAATTTTGCTGCGCTCGTGGTGGGATGTGCACGACAGCCTGGCCGATGGGCGCCTGGTGCAGGTGCTGGCGGAGTATCACCAGCCGGCGGACATCTGGGCGGTGTATACCTCGCCGCTGGCCAGTTCGGCCAAGGTGCGGGTGGCGGTGGAGTTTTTTCGCCAGTATTTTGCCGAGCGCTATAGCTTGCCTGAGCTAGGTTGACAGGGCCGGCCTCATCGCTGGCAAGGCCAGCTCCCACAGGCCCGGTGTACACAGGCCCATTGTGGGAGCCGGCGTTGCCGGCGATGGGCTGCAACGCAGCCCCGGTTCACCTCAGAACGTGTAATCCACCGTCGCAAAATACGACCGCGGCTCACCCATCAGCCACTGCTCGCCACTGTGCGCAGTGGCCGCATAACGCCGGTCGAGCAGGTTGTTCAGCTGCAGGCCCAGACGCACATCCGGCAGCACCTGCCAGCCCAGGTTGGCATCGACCACGGTAAAGCCCGGCACGCTCTGGGAGTTGGCGGTGTTGGCATAGCGCTCATCGACATAACGCAGGCCCATGCCGGCGTCTACGTTGTGGCTGAAGCCTTTGCTGACCCACAGGTTGGCGGTCCGCCGCGGTACGTTGCTTGGGCGATTGCCAGCACGGGAAACGGTTTGCCCGCCCACCGTCTGGTCGAAATCGTCGTACTTGGCGCGCACCACCGAGGCGTTGGCCGAGACATGCCACTGGTTGGCCAGGGCCAGCTCCAGGGTCGCTTCCAGGCCATCGGAGGTCTGCTGCCCGGCCTGTTCCTTCTGGTGGGTGTCGGGGTTGTCGACCAACAGCTTCTTCTTGACGATGTGATAGGCCGCCAGGGTCCACTCGCCACGGCCATCCCAGAACAGCTGCTTGAGGCCGAACTCGGTCTGCTTGGCTTCGGTCAGGTCGAACTTCTGTTGGCTCGGGCTCAAGGTCACCAGGTCGCTGACGCCATCTTCACTGGTGGAGTACTGGCCGTACAGACTCAGCTCGTCGTTGACTGCGAACACCAGCCCGGCGCGCCAGTTGCCGCCGTTGAGGCTGCGGTCAGTGCGGGTGTCGTTGACCAGGTTGTTGCGGTCGATGTGGTTCTGGTCGCGACGAATGCCGGTGACCAGCGACCAGCGCTCCGACAGCTGGGTGCGGTTCTCGGCGAACAGGGCGAAGGTGCGGGTGGTGCTGTCGGTTTGCGGGCGGGTCGGGCTGGCGCTGTGGAAGTAGCCCGGCGCCGGCTGCCACGGGTCGATGAAATCGCCGCCGATGTCGTTGTACGGCGAGTTGCTGTCGATGCCGAAACGGATGCGGTTGTACTCGGCGCCGACCACGGTTTTGCTGGCCAGGCCAAACAGCGAATGGTCGAAGGTGAAGCTCTGGCGGTCGCCGACCTGTTCCTGGTCGTGCTTGATCTCCAGGTAGCTGCCGCGCTCAAGCTGGCCGACGCCGCTGTTCCAGGTGTAGTCCTCGGCGTTGCGCCAGTGCCGGCGGCTCTTGATGTAGTACAGCTGGTTGCTGGCGCTGATCGAATCGCTGATGGCCCAGTCGGTGTTAAAGCGGGTCCACTCGTCGTGGTAGTGCTGGGCCGAATCCTTGAGGTTGTAGTTTTTCTTGCGCAGGCTGTCGCGATAATGGCCGTCGATCAGCGGCGTGCCGAAGTAGTTCATCGGGTCGGCATCGCCGCGCTCGTGGGCGAGGGTGAAGCTCAGGTCGTCGCTGGCATCGAAGCGCAGGGCGGCGCTCATGGCCAGGTTCTTCGAGTCGCCGCGGTCGACCCAACCGTTGCTTTCCTGGCGGTTGAGGGTCACCCGGTAGCTCAGCCGCTCGCTCAGCGAGCCGCCGCTGTCCAGGCCCAGTTGCTGGCGGTCGTAGGAACCATAGCCCAGGCGCAGGTGGTTACGGATCTCGCCGGTAAAAGGTTTTTTCGGAATCACGTTGATCACCGCACCCGTGGCGCCTTCGCCGTACAGCACCGAGGCCGGGCCACGGATCACGTCGATGCGCTCGACCATCCACGGGTCGACCGGGAAGCTCTGGGTACCGGCGCCGGTGTACATGCGCGAGCCGTCGAACAGGGTCATCACCGAGCCGTGGCCGCTGAAGCCGCGGGCCGACAGCGCCGTATTGCCGTTGCCCGGGGTGGCGACCGAGGTGATGCCCGGCGAGCGGGTCACGGCGTCCTGCACGGTGAGGTTGTTGCGCCCGTCGATGACCTCGCTGGCGAGGCTGCTGGTGCTGGCCGGGGTGTCCATGGCACTGAGGTCCAGGCGCGAGCCGGTCGGCAGCGGGGTGGCCAGGCTGATGGTTTGGTTGTCGCTGCTGCTGGTGATGGCCGTCGAGGGCAGGGCCAGGGCAGAGGGGCTGGTGTCTTCGGCGAAAGCCGGCACGGAGAATGCCAGGCAGGGGGCCAGGGCATTGGCCGCCAGGGTATGAAGCTTGGAATTTCGGGACATGTCGTTCCACAGTCAACAGGAAGAATGAATCCCGGAGGGAACAACGCATGGAGGCATGGCGCACGCGCAGGCGGACGCCAACCGGCCTGCGCCCGCCCACCGCGGGGTTGCCAAACAGAAGCTTCAGGCCGGTCTCCGGGCTTGCGAGGGTCGTGAAGGCCTTCACCTTCCCATGCCGAGGCACAGTGGTGTTTCGAAGGCTTCGCTCGCTTACCGTTGCGGGGGCAGCGCCGGACTGGTCATTTGCATGACGCACCGGCTTCCCGTTTCACCCTGCGCACGGCGGCGCAGGACACCTGAAACTGGCGCGCATCTGAACACCGAAAACCTTTGCAGTCAACGGCTTGCGTATCTGAGCAGATCAGTTTTTGGGTGGCGCTTCTAGGTCAACAGCATCGCCGGCAAGCCGGCTCCCACAGGGTTCGGTGTGCACCGTAGCTGTGGGAGCTGGCTTGCCAGCGATGAGTCCAGCTCAGACAGCGACGTCTCAACGCCCGCGCTTGCGCGACACCACCGCCTCGATATTCTTGCGCCCGATCAGCATTGGCTGCTTCGGCTCTTCCAGCCACTTGTACATCACCAGGCTGTCCACCAGCCCCAGGCGCGCATGCCGGTAGGCATTGGGCAAACGCCCGACGATGGCAAAGCCAAGCTTCTGCCACAAGGCCACCGCGACCTCGTTGCTCGACACCACCGAGTTGAACTGCATGGCCAGAAAACCCAGCTCCCGGGCCAGCTGCTGCGAGTGCTCGCACATCAACCTGGCGACACCGCGCCCACGGGCGGCGTCGCAGACCATGTAGCCGCAATTGCTGACATGGTTGCCGGGGCCGGCGGCATTGGCCTTGAGGAAGTAGGAGCCGAGCAGCACGCCATCCTCTTCGGCCACCAGGGTTCGCAGCGGCGCTTCCAGCCACAGCTGGCGGGCTTGCTCCTGGCTCATGGCCGGGTCGAAGGCATAGGTTTCGCGGGCGCTGACAATGCCCTGGAAGGTCGGCCAGAAAAGCTCGAAGTCGGCGGCGGTCATGGGGCGGATGTGGATCATGGCGGTTCCTGAAAACGGTTCGCCCGCTAGCTTATGCGAAAACGCCAGGAAGTGGGTGAGGCGCGGCGCGACCGCGCGCTCACGTGAGGGAGAGGTTACAGCCCAGCCTTGCCCACGGCATCCAGTGCCCGCGCCGAATACACCAGCGCCGCCCCGGCGTTCATGGCCACGGCCACGCCCAGGGCTTCGGCGATTTCTTCGCGGGTCGCGCCTTGCTTGACCGCCTGGGCCGAGTGCACGGCGATGCAGCCGTCACAGCGGGTGCTGACTGCCACGGCCAGGGAAATCAGCTCACGGGTCTTGGCGTCCAGGTGGTTGGTCCTGGCTCCGGCGCCACTGGCGGTCATGTAACCGTTAACCGTGTCGGGAGAGAGTTGCTTGAGATCGCCGATGCCGCCCATCAACTGATTACGGTAGGCATCCCAGTCCATCATGCTCATTGTCTTCACCTTGGTGTGGTTGGCAACTAGAACAGTGACGTTAGTTTTTTTTGCGGCAGGGCGCCGTTGGTCGATGGTCGGGGAAAGGCAAGACTTTGGGAGGGAGAGGGTCTCATCGCTGGCAAGCCAGCTCCCACAGAGAAAGCATGCACTGAACCTGTGGGAGCTGGCTTGCCAGCGATAGCGGTCTGAGTCAGATATAGATGAACACCAGCACCAGCGCCGCCACCACCGCCCATTTCTCCAGGTAGTAACGGGTGCGGTTGCGCTTCTTCAGCGCCTTGCCGCGCTCGCGGATCTTGTAGATGCGGGTGAACAGGCGGTTGATGCCGCCGGTCTTGTCACCGGCATCGTTGGGCGCGGCGGCCGCGGCCATCACGCTGCGGCTGAACCAGCGGTTGAACGCCGTGGCCCAGCGGTACTTGAGCGGACGCTCGACGTCGCAGAACAGAATGATGCGGTTGTGCTCGGTCTGGTTCGAGGCGTAGTGGATGTAGGTTTCATCGAACACCACCGCCTCGCCGTCGCGCCAGGCGTAGTTCTCGCCGTCGACGCAGATGTAGCAAGCGTCATCGTTTGGCGTGTCCAGGCCCAGGTGGTAGCGGTACGAGCCTGCGTAAGGGTCGCGGTGGCGCACCAGCTTGGAGCCCGGCGGCAGGGTGGCGAACATCGCCGCCTTGACCGTGCCGATGCCCTGCAGCAGCTCGGTGGTGCGTGGGCACAGCTTCATTGCCGAAGGGTGGCTCTCGCCGTACCACTTCAGGTAGAAGCGCTTCCAGCCGCTCTTGAAGAACGAGTTGAAGCCGACGTCGTCGTAGTTCTGCGAGCTCTTGATCTCGCCGACGTGCAGCAGTTGCTGGGCCTCGGCGCGGATTTCCTGCCAGTTGTCCTGCAACGGCTTGAGCTCGGGGAAGGACTCGACTGGCAGGTACGGCTTGGCCGGCAGCTTGGAGAACAGGTACAGGAACACGTTGACCGGGGCCAGGAAGCTCGAGTGATCACCCAGCTGACGGGTGACCTTGTGCCGTACCCGGCCGCGGAAATGGACGTAGGCAATCGAGAAAACAAACAGTAGAACTAAGAAAATTTTCATGGGCGAATACTTGTCGATGTGGCGATGCGCCATGGCATAAGCCCGCCAGCATAAACAATCATGTCCACGGTTTGAACTAAATGTTACCGGTTATGTGCCCGACCATAGTGCTAGGCGCAACCGTTTGCCTTAACGATTCAGCCCGCGCGGTTGTCCCTCAGCAAACGTCGAGCGCTGCCCCGGCCCTGTTCAGGTAGGGCGTCAGGTCACCCGCCGCCTGTGCCTGGAGCAAGCCGATGATCACCTCTATGCCGGCCTGTTCGAGCAACGCGATACCCGCCCCGGCATTGCGCGGGTCGGGGTCGAGCATGGCAACGAACACGCGCTTGATGCCGCGCTTGATCAAGGCTGTGGCACAGGACGGCGTGCGGCCATGGAAGGAGCAGGGCTCGAGGGTCACGTAGGCCGTCACCCCGTCGGCATCGCCGTCGAACTGCGCCATGGCCATGGCTTCAGCGTGGTGTTGCCCTGGTGCTTGGGTAAAGCCGCGGGCAATGATCCGGCCGTCGCGCACCAGCACGCAGCCCACCGGGGGATTGGGCAGGCAGGTGGGCAAGGCGCGGCGGCCTTCGCTCAGGGCCTGGTGCATGAACAGCTTATCGCTGGGTGAAAAACAATCCATTGTCGTTCAGCTCCTGGGGTAGTGATGGCGCGAGTGCGCGTACACAGCGTAATCCAGCTTGCGCGCTTTTGCCGCCTCACTTGCGGGTGATTTTGCCGCCAGGGACATGCAGGTACGACATCACGCTTTCGGTCAGCTCGGTGGCCAGCTTCACCGCTTCCTTGTTGCGCGCCATGACCCCGGCCACCAGGCCTTCGATCAGCGCCAGCACGGCAATGCTGGAACTGGTCAACACCGGGTGATCGGCAGCGGCGAACAGCACGTGACGGGCAATCGGCGTCAGCGGCGAGGCTGGCGAATCGGTAATGGCCAGCACCGTGGCGCCACGCTCATGGGCAAAGCGCGAGAGTTGCAGGGTGTCCTGGGAGTAGCGCGGCAGCGAAATAGCCAGCAGCACGTCCTGGTCAGTGATCGCTGCCAGGCGGTAGGCGGCGTTTTCGTTGCCGCCTTCCATGCTGATGGCGCAGGCATCGGCGCAGAACGGCACCAGGGTCGAGGCCGCCAGGCCCGCGAGGTAGACGCTGTTGCCAAAGCCCAGCACGTACACCTTGCGCGCCTGGGTCAGGCTGGCGATGAAGGCCTCGAAGGTCTCCGCCTGGTTGATGTCGCGGGTGGTCGCCAGGTTGCTGCTGGCGCTATGGATCTGCTCGTGCAGGCCGAACTCGCCTCCGGGGCGCTGGGCCAGTTCATTACGCAGCTTGTCCACGGGCGAGACCATCTGTTGCAGGGTGCTCACCAGCTCGGCCTTCATGCCGCTGTAGCCGCCCAGGTCCAGGGCCTTGGCCAGGCGGTTGACCGCAGCGGGCGAGGTGGCGGTGGCCTGGGCCATCTCTTCGATGGTCAGGGTCGCCGCCTTGAGCGGGTGACGCAGGATGTAATCGGCCACCTTGCGCAACGAGGGTTGCAGTTCGGCGAGGCTTTCCGACAGCTTGCGCATGACCGGTGAGGCGTAGACGGTGGTGTTCTTCGAAGTGCTCGACATCCGGCGCAAGGCTCCCTGAAAGATGGGTCGCAGTGTATCCCAAGCCACTCCCCGGCGTGCAGCCGGGGCGTGGCCTGGAGGCTTACTTGAGGCTGCCGGCAAGAAACTGGCGCAGACGTTCGGACTGCGGCCTGGCCAGCACTTCACGGGGGTGGCCGCGTTCTTCGGCAATGCCCTGGTGCAGGAACAGCAACTGGTTGGACACCTCGCGGGCAAAACCCATTTCATGGGTGACCACCACCATGGTCCGGCCTTCGCTGGCCAGGTCCTGCATGACCCTGAGCACTTCGCCGACCAGTTCCGGGTCAAGCGCCGAAGTCGGTTCGTCGAACAGCATCACTTCCGGCTCCATGGCCAGGGCGCGGGCGATCGCCACGCGTTGCTGTTCGCCGCCGGACATGTGCGCAGGGTAGGCATTGCGGCGATGGCTGACGCCGACCTTGTGCAGGTAGTGTTCGGCCTTCTCGCGGGCTTCCTTGCGGTTGATGCCCAGCACTTGCACCGGCGCTTCCATGACGTTGTCCAGGGCGCTCATGTGCGACCACAGGTTGAAGTGCTGAAAGACCATGCTCAGGCGTGCGCGCAGGCGTTGCAGCTGACGCGGGTCGGCGGCCCTGAGCCCGCCGCGGGAGCAGTTGCGCAGCTTGAGCTGCTCGCCGTTGACCAGGATCTCGCCGGCGTTGGGTTGCTCGAGCAGGTTGATGCAGCGCAGGAAGGTGCTCTTGCCCGAGCCGCTGGAGCCGATGATGCTGATCACGTCACCGGCGCTGGCCTGCAGCGAGACACCCTTGAGCACCTGATGGTTGCCGTAGCTTTTATGCAGGTCGTTGATTTGCAGTTTGTTCATCAGTAGGTACTCGGTGGGTCAGTCGGTGAGCAGGCGGCCCTGGCGAATCGGTGTGGTGCCGGCGACCTTGGCCAGCCACAGACCGGGCTGGGCAAAGCGCAGGCGTTCGCGGGCATAGAGGACGCCGTCGGTGCTGGCGCGGACCACGCTGTGGCGATCGGTCAGCGGGTCGATCACTTCGAACAGCGGGTCGCCGACCGTGACCCGCGCCCCCAAAGGTTGCAGGTAGCTGACCACGCCGGGATGTTCGGCATAGGCATACTGGGCGCCGGCAAAGGGTGTGGCGGCGCAGCACTGGCTGGGCGCCGCGGGCCAGTCGCCGTTGATCAGGCCCTGGTCGGCGAGGTAGCCGAGAATCTGTTCGGCGCTGGCCTGGCATGCTTCGCGCCCGGTGTCGGCCATGCCGCGCAGTTCGACGGTGGTGGCCACGCAGGCCAGGGGAATCTCGGCCTCCGGGAAGTACTCGCGCAAGCGCAACCAGGGCACCGCACAGGCTTCATCGAATGCGTCGCCGCCGGCGTCTTCGGCCAGCAGCACCGCTTCGGCACCCAGGCGTGCTGCCAGCGAGCGCAGGGTTGGCCAGTTCTGCGGCAGGGCGTAGAGCAGCATCACCGATTCGAAATCGCAGTGCAGGTCGAGCACCAGGTCGGCATCGCAGGCGCTTTGCAGCAACAGGCGGCGCAGGCCGTCGAGCTCGCTGCGCGCTGCGGGCAGCTCGGCAAGGGTCGCGGCCATGGCCTGGCGAATCGTTGCCACGTTGGCTTCGCCATCGCTGCCCAGTTGCCCCTCCAGGCGCGCTACCAGCGCTTCGGTCAAGGGTGGGAAATCGCGGTTGAAGTTCTTGCCGCTGTTGAACTCGAATCGGCCCTGGTGCGTGGCCTGGAACATCTGGCCGATGCCGATCGGGTTGGCCAGTGGCACCAGCTCGATCACACCGCTGAGCCGGCCCTGGGCCTCGAGTTCGGCCAGGCGCCGCTTGAGCTCGACCGCCACCCGCATGCCGGGCAGTTCATCAGCGTGCAGCGAAGCCTGGATATAGGCCTTGCGTGCGCCGCTGCCGAAGCGAAACAGGCGCAGGGTGCGCTGGGTGCCGCAGGCACTCCAGGGCAGAACATGGTCAATTTGCTGCATGAAAGCTCCTTAGTGCTTGCGCGGGGCGAGGTAGGCCAGCCAGCGGCGCTCGGCCAGCTTGAACAGGCGCACCAGCATGAAGGTCAGGACCAGGTAGATCAGCCCGGCGGTAATGAAGGCCTCGAAGGGCAGGTAGTAACGGGCATTGAAGGTTTTTGCCGCGCCGGTGATATCCACCAGGGTCACGATCGAGGCCAGGCTGGTGGTCTGCAGCATCATCAGCACTTCATTGCTGTATTGCGGCAGGGCCCGGCGCAGGGCCGAGGGCAGCAGGATGCGCCGGTACATCGTCAGGCGCGACATGCCCATGGCCCGGGCCGCCTCGACCTCGCCACGGGCCGTGGACCGCAGGCTGCCGGCCAGCAACTCGGCGCTGTAGGCGCTGGTGTTGATGGCAAAGGCCAGGCAGGTACAGAAGGTCGCGCTGGACAGGTACGGCCACAGCACACTGTTGCGCACCGCCTCGAACTGGGCCAGGCCGTAGTAGATCAGAAACAGCTGCACCAGCATCGGCGTGCCGCGGATCACATAGGTGTAGAGCCAGGCCGGGTAACGCAGCAGGCAGTTGCGCGAGACCCGCATCAGGGCCAGCGGAATTGCCAGCGCCAGGCCACAGGCCAGGGAGATCATCAGCACCTTCAAGGTCAGCAGAATGCCGTTGAGGTACAGCGGCAGGTTTTGCCAGATCAGGTGATAGTCGAGCATCAGGCAACTCCCCTCAGAGTTCGGCGGCTTTGCAGCCGACCGAGTAGCGTTTCTCGACGCCGCGCAACAGTAGCAGCGACAGGCTGGTCAGCAGCAGGTACAGGCCGGCCACGGCCAGGTAGAAGGTGAACGGCTGGTGGGTGGCATCGGCCGCGTTCTTGGCCTTGAACATCATGTCCTGCAAGCCGATCACCGAAATCAGCGCGGTGGACTTGGTCAGCACCAGCCAGTTGTTGGTAAAGCCCGGCAGCGCCAGGCGCACCATCTGCGGCACGCTGATCCGCCAGAACACCTGCAGGGGGCTCATGCCATAGGCCGCGCCGGCTTCGGCCTGGCCCTTGGGAATGGCCAGGAAGGCGCCGCGGAAAGTCTCCGAGAGGTAGGCGCCGAAGATGAAGCCCATGGTGCAGACCCCGGCAATGAACGGGTTGATGTCGATGTACTGCTCGTAACCCAGGGCCAGTGCCAGGCGGTTGACCAGGTCCTGGCCGCCATAAAACACCAGCAGGATGAGCACCAGGTCGGGGATGCCGCGCACCACCGTGGTGTACAGCTCGCCCAGGCCTGCCAGCCATTTGACTGGCGACAAGCGACAGGCCGCGCCGATCAGGCCGAGGCTGATGGCCATGGCCATGGCCAGCAAAGCCAGGTTGATGGTCAGCCAGGCGCCATCGAGAATGCTCGATCCGTAGCCATGAAGCATGATGAAAGTCCTCGCCAGCCGGGGTTAGTGGCCGTAGATATCAAACGGGAAGTACTTGCTTTGCACCTGCTGGTAGGTGCCGTTGGCGCGGATTGCAGCGATGGCGGCGTTGAGCCTGGCCAGGTTGGCGCTGTCGCCCTTGCGCACGGCAATTCCGGCACCACGGCCGAAGTATTGCGGGTCGCTGATATCCGGGCCGACCAGGGCAAAGCCTTGCCCGGCGGGGGTCTTGATGAAGCTTTCTTCGGTGTTGACGATGTCGGCGAGGGTTGCGTCCAGGCGCCCGGCGGTAAGGTCGAGAAAGGCTTCGTTCTGCGAGGCGTAGCGCACCACTTCGACCCCGGCGCTTTCCAGCTGTTCGGTGGCGAAGCGGTCATAGGTCGAGGCGCGCTGCACGCCGACCCGCTTGCCCTTGAGGTCGGTGGCCGGGTCGCTGATCTGGTTGCCGGCCTTCATCGCGAACTTGCCGGGCGTGTGGTAGTACTTGTCGGTGAAGTCGACCGATTTCAGTCTGTCTTCGGTGATCGACATCGACGACAGCACAGCGTCGATCTTGCGGACCTTCAACGACGGAATCATGCCGTCGAACTCCTGGATCACCCACTGGCACTTGACCTGCATCTGTGCGCACAGGGCGTTGCCGATGTCGTAGTCAAACCCTGTCAGTTCGCCTTGCGGCGTACGGTAGGAAAAAGGCGGGTAGGCAGCTTCGATGCCGATGCGCAGGCTGCCTTGATCGGCCTGGGTCATTGCGCTGCAGGCACAGAGGGCCAGTGCGCCGAGAAGTCCGGTCTTGTTCATATTCTTGACTCCGGTGGGTGGGGTGCGCATAGAAATGACATGAATTATTTCAGAAATCAATTTAATGAAAATAAAAATATCAATCGGCCGACTGACGGCACCTCCGTCCAGGCGGTAGACTCAAGCACTCGACCCCAGGAGTGCATGGCATGGACCCAGGCATTGGCGAAACCGGTGAACCCTTCAAGCGCCTGTTCTTTGCCCTCGACTGCGTGGCAGAGCAACGCCGGGCCATTGCCCGGTGGCGCAGTGAGCTGGATATGGAAACGGGGCGGCCAGTGCCCTCGGCGAATTTTCACCTGACCCTGATGTTCATCGGTGCGGCGGGCACTGCGCAGTTACCTGCGATCCTCGCTGCCGCTGCGGGCGTGAAGGTGCCGGGTGAGGCGCTGACGCTGGTGCTCGACCGGCTGGAGGTGTGGCGCTCGGCCAAGGCGTTGGTGCTGGTGCCCAGCCAGATGCCGGCGGCCTTGCGCCAGTTGGCCTATGCCCTGCAGCAGGCCATGCTGCCGTTGGGCTTTGCCCAGGACCCACGGGACTACCGCCCGCACCTGACATTGGCCCGTGACTACCGTGGCAGTGAGCCGGAGGCGCTGGTGCCGGCGGAATTTGTGCTGCGTGCGCGGCACTTCACCTTGTTCGAGTCGCGCAAGGGCCAGTACTGGCCGTTGGCGCAGTGGCCGTTATAGTCTACGACGCGCTTCGCGCTTGGCCCGTGATGAGGCCGGTACAGCCAGCACATCAGGTGGTGCCTGGATTACGACCGCTTCGCGCTCGATCGCTGGCAAGGCCAGCTCCCACAGGATTGGCGCTATATCTGTAGGAGCGGGCTTGACCCGCGATGAGGCCGGCACTAGCAACCTAGAACTGCGGCGTGTACTTCACGGTAAAGGTGAAGTTGCGCGGGTCACCAAAGTTGTTGTTGCCGTTGAGCTGGTTGTAGGCCGCAATGTAGTAGTGCTTGTCGAACAGGTTGTTGGCATTCAGCGCCAGGCCCACTTCCGGGCTCAGCTGGTACGCCAGGCGCGCGTTCCACACCGCGTAGCCGGGCACGTCGTAGGTGTGCTCGTAGCCCAGGGTATGCGACTGCGCGGTGAAGCCCAGGCCGGCGCTGACCTTGCTCCAGTCACCCGGCAGTTGGTAGTTACCCCACATGCGCAGCATGTGCTTGGGCGTCCAGGTGCTGAACACCTTGCCCTTGTTGTCCGGGTCGTCGAGGTAGGTGGTGGTGTTGTAGGTGTAGCCGGCAAACAGCTGCAGGCCGCTGAGCACTTCGCCGCTGACTTCAGCCTCGATGCCCTGGCTGCGCACCTTGCCGGCGGCTGTGGAGCAGTACCAGTCATCGCAGGCAAAGCCCGAGGCCTTGTCGATGATCGCGCGGTTTTCCTGGTCGTAGCGGAACACCGCCAGGGAGGTATTGACGCGGCCATCGAGCAATTCGCCCTTGATGCCCATTTCGTAGTTGCTGCCAATGATCGGCTTGAGCGCCGCGCCGCCGACGCTGCGTTCGGTCTGCGGCACGAAGACGTCGGCGTAGCTTGCGTACAGCGACCATTCGCGGCTCAGGTCGTAGACCATACCGAGGTACGGGGTAACTTCACCGCTTTCGGTCATGGTGCTGGTCGGGCTGACCGAAGGGGCGCGGGTGACACCGGCATGCATGGTCGTGTCATAGCTGTAGTCGAACCAGCTGACCCGCGAACCCAGCACCAGGGTCAACGGCTCGGCCAGCTTGACCCGCCAGGCGCCATACAGGCCTTTCTGGCGCACGTCATAGGCACTGCTGAAACCACGGCCGTTGGGCTTGTCGAGCAAGCTGTCGTAGCTGATATCCGGGCGGTGATGGTCGATATCGAAGATGTTGTCAGTGCTGTCGTTGAACGTGCGCGCGAACAGATCATCGGTGGTCAGCTTCGAGTAGTTGCCGCCCAGGGTGATTTCCTGCTCGAGGTTGAAGGCGTTGAATTTGCCCACCAGGTTCATGTCGACACCCACCTTGGTGGAGTCGAAATCGGTCACCCAGTCGGCATAGCTGACACCGCTGCCATCGAAGTTGATGGCATCGTCAACGGTCTGTACGCGCTGGTGGGTCGACTCGTTGGTTTCACTCATGCGAATCGCACCAACGTGGAATTTCCAGTCGTCGTTGAAGCGGTGCTCAAGGTCGGCGTACAGGGTGGTGACGTCGATTTCCGAATGGTTCCAGCGCGAGCCGGTAAAGGTCGAACGCGGCACATCCAGGCCGCTGCCGTCGGCATAGCGCGGCAACCCGCGCAGCATTGGCCGCGACTCGGCGTTGGACTGGCTGACCGCGAAGCCCAGGGTGGTGGCCTCGTTCAGGTCGAAGTCCAGCGCGCCGTACAGCGAATGGGTCTTGCTCCATTCGTAGTCGACGAACGAATCGCTCTGGTCCTCGTCGGCGACGAAGCGCCCGCGCACGGTGCCGGCATCGTTCAACGGGCCGCCGGCGTCCAGTTGCAGGCCGTAGTGGTCCCAGCTGCCGGCCTTGCCGGTGACCGTCACGGTCGGCGTAGCCTGGCCGCGCTTGCGTACCAGGTTAACGGCGCCGCCCGGGCTGCCGGTGCCTTGCAACAGGCCGGAAGCGCCGCGCAGCACTTCCATGCGGTCGAAGAAGATCAGGTCCTGGGTCGCCCAGTTGCCCAGCGAATAGGTGTTACGCGGGATCGCCACGCCGTCGTACTGCCAGTCGTCGATCTGAAAGCCGCGCGAATAAATGATCAGGCCCGGGCCCACGCCCTGCAGGCCGACCAGGCCAGTGGTCTGGTTGACCGCGTCCTTGAGGTCGACGATGTTCTGGTCGTCCATCTGCTGGCGGGTCATCACCGTGACCGACTGGGGAATTTCCCTGAGGGTATGACTGCCCTTGCCAATGGTGATCGCCCGCGCCGCATAGGAGCCGGTGCCCTCGGTGGTGGCCGCATTGAGATCGCCGCCGATGCCGCTGATGCTGGTGGCGCCCAGCTCCAGGGCGTTGCCGGCGTCGATGCTCGGCAGCACGCTGAAGTTGCCCTGTTCGGTGACCAGCAACTGCAGGCCGCTGCCGGCCAGGGCCTTCTGCATGGCCAGCATCGCACTCATCCTGCCGATGATCGCCGGCGCCTGCTTGCCCTGTACCAGCGCTGGGTCCAGCGAAACGATGCGGCCGCTCTGGCTGGCGATGGCATTGAGGGTGCTGGCCAGGGAGGCGGCGGGCAGGTTGAAGCTCAGGGCCTGTTCCTGGGCCTGGACGGTGCTGGCCAGCGTGGCCAGGGCCACGGCGACAGGAAGGGCGTGGGACCAAGGGTTGAGCACGGAATTCTCCTGATTATGTTGGCGTGTCAGGAGATAGGTGCGATGAGAAATGAAAACCGGACACAAATACGAGTGATTTGCATAAATTATTTTTGCAGCGGGGTTTTCGCCCGAATCAGCGTCAGCCACGGGCTGTACTGATCGACCTTGACCGGCAGGGTTTCGGCCAGTGCGGCGAAGGCCCGCTGCGGTTCGTCCAGCGGGAAGACCCCCTGCACCCGCAGCCCGCGCACCTCGGGTTCGACCCGGACAAACCCGCGGTAGTAAGGGCGCAGCGCCTCGACCACTGACTCGAGGGAATCATCCAGCACATTCAGGCGTCCGCTGAGCCAGTCGGCGCGCTGACGCTCGTCATTGCCCAGGGCTTCGATGCGTTCGCCGTGCAGCAGCGCGGCCTGGCCTTCCTGTACATCCAGTTCGCTGCCGTTGAACAGCCGCGCGCGTACCGAATGCTCAAGCACCACCAGGCGCGTGGCCTCGGCCTCCTGGCTGACCAGAAAGCGCGTGCCCAGGGCGCGCATTTCACCCTGGGCGCTACGCACCCGCAACGGCCGCTGCGGGTCGGCGGCGACCTGGATGATCAGCTCGCCCTGGCGCAGGATCAGCAACCGCTGATGGCCATCGAACTGCAGGTCGACGGCGCTGCCGGCGTTAAGGCTCAGGCGGCTGCCATCGGCCAGGGTGAAGTCGCGACGCTCGCCCTTGGCCGTGCGCAAATCGGCCAGCAGTGCTTCACCCACCTCACTGCGCGCGCCCAGCCACAGGCCACCGCCGAGCACGCCGATGCCGACGAAGGCGCGCAGCAGTTCGCGCCGCGAGCCGTTGGGCTGCAGCAACAGTTGGCGAACCTCACCGGTGTGCCCCGGGGCGCGGCGCTCGAAATTGCGCACGGTCTGGCAGGCGCCGCCCAGGCGTTCCTGCAAGCGTGCCCAGGCCTGGGCGTGGGCCGGGTCGCTGCCCAGCCACTGGCTGAAGTCGCTGTGCAGCTGGGCGTCGGTGTTGCCCGAACTCAAGCGCACCATCCAGTCGATGGCGGCTTCTGCGCTGGGGTCGAGACGGCGCTGGCTCATGGCGCCAGCTCACTGAGGTAGCACTGGCTCAGGGCCTGCTTCATGTAGCGGCTGACAGTGCGCTCGGAGAGGTCGAGCTTGCGCGCGATATCGACATAACTCATGCCGTCGAGCTGGCTGTAGAGGAAGGTGGCCTTGACGATCATCGGCAGGCCGTCGAGCACCTGGTCGATGCTCACCAGTGCTTCGATCAGCAGCAGTTGCTCTTCCGGGGAGGGCGCCAGCGGCTCAGGCAGGGCCGCCAAACGTTCCAGGTAAGCCTGCTCCAGCTGGCGACGGCGATGGCGATCGAAGATCAACCGGCGGGCGATGGTCGACAGATAGGCGCGCGGCTGCTGGATGCTCGCCGGATCGACCTGGGCGGCGAGCATCTGGCAGAAGGTCTCGGCGGCGGTGTCTTCGGCGTCGGCGCGGTTGCGCAGGCGCTTGTGGATGTGCTGCAGGAGCCAACGGTGGTGGTCGCTGAAAAAGAAGCCCAGCTTGCGGGTGGAGGAGGTTGGCACCGGTTGGCGTTCCCGAAGGTGTTAGTGTGAATCGTTCTCAATCTTACCTGTGCGGCGAGGCAAGGTGCAATCACCGCCGCCAACCGTGCTTTACAATTTTCCTACAGACTGCCCTTGGGCGCAGTAATAGGGTGGCGGCCAGACGAATCAAGGGAAAAGAGAATGGACCTGTCGCTCGCGGGCCAGCGGTTCACCCTGCTGGAGAACTTCAAGGACGATACACGGCTGCGCGCCAGCTTCAACGCCTTGACCCACCAGACGTTCGAATTCGATTTCGAACAGTGGTACCAGGACGGCTTTTGGGGCGAAGGCTACCAGCCCTGTGCGTTGGCCCATGACGGGCGCATCGTCGCCAACCTTTCGGTCAACCTCATGCACTTCGAGGTGCTCGGCGAGCCTAAGCGTTGCATCCAGCTAGGTACGGTCATGGTCGCGCCGGAGTATCGTGGCAAAGGCCTGAGCCGCGTGCTGCTGGAGCGGGTGCTGGACAGATGGCAGGGCCAGTGCGAGCTGATCTACCTGTTTGCCAACGATACAGTGCTGGATTACTACCCCAGGTTCGGTTTTCGCCGGGTGCTCGAACATCAGTACAGCGCGGCGTTAAGCCCATCAGCGCAGCCTTGCAGCTTCTACAGGGTCGACATGAGCGACGTGCTCGAGCGCCTGCGCTTCATCAGCGCGGTCGCCAGCGCGGTACCCGCTGCACGGTTGGCGATGCGCAGTAATCCTGATCAGACGATGTTCTATTGCACGTCGTTTTTCAAAGACTGCGTTCACTACTCGGCAGCGCTGCAGGCCTATGTGGTGATGGAAATCGTCGACGGCGTGATGACGCTCTATGAGGTGTTCGCCAGGCAAGCGCTCGACCTGCAGGCACTGATTGCAGAACTGAGGACACCCCAGACCACCCGGGTGGTACTGGGGTTTACGCCGCTGGATGTCAGCGGCTTCGAGGCGCAGCCGCTTGAGTCGGATGACAGCCTGTTCGTGCTCGGCCAGGCCGGTCAGTTCATCGAGCATGCCAGGCTGATGTTTCCGTTGCTGTCACACGCCTGAGTCGCTCAGGCCACCACCGGAATCAGCGGATCGGCAGCGGCGAGGGCAATCGCACGATCGGCCACGGGCGGGTAGATCCACACCGAGTTGATCTGCTGCTTGAGGGTCTTGGCTTCGTCCTTGATCAGCTTGACCTCACGCTGCCAGCCCTCGGTGTACACCGCGCCCCAGGCCCCCAGGTCCAGGCAGGTGACGTACTTGGGCTGGCGGTACGGTAGCGGTTCGACACCCAGCAGGTCGGCGGCGACGTTGTTGCCCGAATGCCGGCCCAGGGCGATGGCGTGCTGGCAGGTCATCAAGGCGTGGTTTCCGAGGTCGTCGGTGGCGGCGTAGGCCACGTCACCGGTGGCGAATACATGCTCCTGACCAATGACCTTGAGGTTGCCGTCGACATGCAGGCGGCCATGGCCATCGCGTTGCCCCGGCACTTGTTCGGTGAGCGCGCTGGCGCGGACGCCGACGGTCCAGACCACGGTGCTGGCCTCGATGCGCTGGCCGTCGGCGAGGGTCACGCCGTCGGCATCCACGGCGGCCACCGAGGCATTGAGCCGCCACTCGACCCCCAGTGCCGCGCTGGCTTCGACGATCGCCGGGCTGATGCCTTCGCCCAGGGCCGCGCCGATCTTGTTGCCGCGATCGACAATGATCACCTTCACCTCAGCGTCCTGGCCCAGCACTGCGCGCAGGCGGGCGGGCATTTCGCTCGCGGTCTCGATGCCGGTGAAGCCGCCGCCGGCCACCACCACGGTGTTGCGCGCCGTTGATCCAGGCCGTTGCGCCAGGGCCTTGATGTGCTGCTCCAGGCGGCTGGCCGATTCGATCTGGTCGACGTCGAAGGCGTGCTCATCAAGCCCGGCCAGGTTTGGCCGGACCACGCCACTGCCGCTGGCCATGACCAGGCGATCGTAGCCAAGTACCTGCTGCAGGCCCTGGCCGTCGCGGTAGCCGACACGCTTGCCGGCCACGTCGATCTCGTCCACCGCGCCCTGGATGAAGTTCACGCCCACGGCGGTAAACAGTTCAGCCAACGGCGCTTTCATCTGCTGCACATCGGTTTCGTAGAAGCGCGGACGGATGCGCAGTTCGGCCTGGGGGGCGAGCACGCTGACGCTGACGTCGTTGCGCCCGTGCTGGTCCAGCAGGCGAGTGGCGCTGAGGGCGCTCCACATACCGCCGAAGCCGGCGCCGATGATCAGGATGTGCTGTTTCATGTTCTGCTCCGAGAAAGAAGGGCTGTTGTTTGCCGGTCGCAGGTACGTCGTGACCCGCAGCGGATAACTACGACTCTATTGGTCGTAGTTATCAAGTGCAAGTTTTTTTTCAAACCGGTTTGTGCCTGCCCCGGTTTGCTGGTGGTCGTAGTGAACTGGTAGTATTGGCGACAAATCCAGTCGGAGATTGACATGTCCCTGTATAGCGCCGGCGTCGAGTACGGCTTGCACTGCCTGCTGTTTCTGGTCGACGACCTGGGCGAAAGCCGCGAAGCCAGCGTGCGCGACCTGGCCGAGCTGCAGGGTGTGCCCCATGAATACCTGGCCAAGGTCTTTACCAAACTGGCCAAGGCCAGACTGGTGGTTGCCACCGAAGGCGTGCGTGGCGGCTTCAAGCTGGCCAGGCCTGCGGACGAAATCACCGTGCTGGATATCGTCACGGCCATCGACGGGCACAAGGCGATCTTCGATTGCCGCGATGTGCGCGACCGCTGCACGCTGTTCGACGGTGCGCCGCCGGCCTGGGCCATTGACGGCACCTGTGCCATTCACGCGGTGATGCTGACCGCGCAAAAGCGCATGGAAGAAGCCCTGGCCCAGCAGACCATCCTCGATCTGTCGCGGCGCTTGGGGCGCAAGGCGCCAGCGGAGTTTTCCACCCAGGTGGTCAGGTGGATCAACGACCGCCGCGACAGCAAGTAAAGCGCGGTTTCAGGCGGGCTCGGCGACTTCGGCGAACAGCGTGCGGCCGTGCTCGAACATGCTTTCAAGGTGGGCGCTGGGGTCGGCGCTTTCCGAGTCCAGCAGCAAGGTCGAGCTCAGTACCCGGGCGCCGCAGTAATCGAAGATGCCGTGGTCGATCTGGGTTTTCATCGCCCGCTCATAGCCATGTTTGCTGAAGGTCGCGGCATCGGCGCCACCGACACCGATCAGGTGTACGTTCAAGCGGCCAAGCATTTTTACCATCGGCGCCTGCGTGCTGAAGTCGAACGCCCAGCCATTGCTGAACACCCGGTCAATCCAGCCTTTGAGCAGCGCCGGCATGGACCACCAATACACCGGAAAGACCAGCACCAGAGCGTCGCTGCGGTCGATGCGTGCCTGCTCGGCAAGCACATCATCGGCAGGCGCTGCGGTGCGATGATGAACAGCGTGGTCGGCCGGGCCGAACAGCGGGTTGAAGCCTTCGGCGAACAGGTCGGCGACCTCGGCGCTATGGCCGTTGTGCACCAGGCCTTCGGCGAGCTTGGCGGCCAGGCTGTGGGTCAGCGAGCGTGGATCATGATGAGCGACAACCACAAGTGCGTGCATGGCAAGGACTCCTGCGAATTGCGGGGAAGGGGCGTAAGTTGTATGCTGGGCATAAGTTACCTTTGGTAAGTTACTTTTGGTAGGTAAGCATGTCAAGCGATCCGCAACCGCGTCGTCGTCTGTCGCGTCAAGACCGTCAGCAACAACTCCTGGACGTGGCCTGGCACCTGATCCGTGAAGAGGGCACCGAAGCCCTGACCCTGGGGCGCCTGGCTGAGTTGGCCGGGGTTACCAAACCGGTGGTGTATGACCATTTTGGTACCCGTTCGGGGTTGCTGGCGGCGCTGTATCAGTCCTTTGATGTGCGCCAGACAGCAGTGATGGATGCCGCCCTGGCCGCCTGTGAGCCGACGCTTGAAAGTACCGCTGCGGTGATTGCCAGCTCCTACGTCGACTGCGTCTTGACCCAGGGCCGGGAGATTCCCGGGGTGATCGCCGCGCTGGCCAGCTCGCCGGAGCTTGAGCAGCTCAAGCGCGAGTACGAGGCGGTGTTCATGGGCAAATGCCGGGCGCTGCTGGAGCCGTTCAGTGGCCGTGGCGAGATTGGCGTCGCGGGATTGCGGGCGATGATCGGCGCGGCCGAGGCGTTGTCTCATTCTGCGGCGAACGGTGAGATTACGGCGGAGCAGGCGCAGCAGGAGTTGTTCGAGACCATCAAGGCGATGGTGGTGCGCAGTTAAAATACATCGCGGGGCAAGCCCGCTCCCACAGGCTGCTCACCCCCCTGTAGGAGCGGGCTTGACCCGCGATAGGGCCTTATTAAGCGGACGAGAAATATGGACATTCAAGAAATCAAGCAACGCCTGGCCAAACCCGCCACGCGCTTTTTCGCCGGTGGCTTTCGCCCCACTAACAGCGATGAAGAAAGCTGGCTCGGCCGGGTGTTCCTCTACCGCCCCGACGAAGGCGTACCGACCAACGCTGCCGGCGAACAACTGTTGCCGGTGGCCCAGTTCCACCTGCCCAGCCTGCCGTTCAGCAGCCCGGCGCTCAAGGACATCCGCGTCCTCACCCTGTTCGTCGGCTACCCGTTTCCGGATGAGTTCGAGGCCATGGGCGACAACTGGCTGATCCGTGAATACCGCGCCGACGATGAGCTGGTACGCAAGGACCTGCCGGTCGCCAACTCCTTCCTCAAAGCCTTTCCCTTGCGCGCTGAAGAACTCGCCGAAGACTATCCACTGTGGGATGGCGGCGGTGTGCCGGATGAGCTGGTCACGGAAATCGTCAAGCTCGAACGAGCAGGGGACATCGAGTGTTACTACGAGGTCATCACCCACGCCTACGAGCACAAGATCGGCGGCTATCCGTCGTTCTGCCAGTCGGGCGTATACCCGGGCGACGGCTTCGAGTTCGTCTTCCAGGTTTCATCCGATGCCAAGATCAACCTCAACGTGGTCGACAGCGGCAGCCTGATGTTCTTCAAGCACCGCGACACCGGCGAGTGGACGATCTACTACGACTTCTATTGAGCTAGTGCGACGCACCGTTACGCGGCTTGTAGAACAGAAACTCGGAGGTCTGCGCAGTCCTGGCAAAGGTCTTCGACCAGTCCGGGCGCACGCGCCGGTCGTGGAAGTACAGGGCGCCACCGGTACGGTCAGGCAACTGCTTGTTCAGCGCCTTGCGGGCGATCTCCTTGGCCAGGGTGTAGCGCACTTCTTCCTGGACATCGTCCGAGCGGCCATCGCACCACCAGGAGAACTGGCAGGCGCCTTTCTCCGAGCCTTGCTTGACCACGCCGCAGACCGAATCGGGAAAGCCCTCGTGCCCGACCCGGTTCATCACCACGTTGGCCACCGCCTCCATGTCCGCTGATTTACCGCCCTTCGATTCCCAGTAGATACTGCGCGCCAGGCAGGTGATGGCATCGTCCAGCGCGGCTGCGCCGGCCGGGTCGACGGCCTGGACTTCGGTCTTGGTGATGGCTTGGGACTTTGGTGCGGGCGGGGCATCGGGGCTGCTCGCGGCTTTTTGTTCCAGCACCTGGGCCTTTTCTTCGGCCACCTGGGCCTTGGAGTCAGCCGCCATTGCCACGGCGCCGGAGAGCGCCAGTACCAGGCACGTTGCAATCGTTAGCAGGCGCATGCTCGAACCTTTGGGTGGCGTAGAAGTACAACTTCCCGTTACAAGGTCGACCGCGCCGGGCGCAAAACATTCCCGCTGTCAGACCACGGGCAACTTCGTGCATCATCTACGCAGTCCGATCAAGGGAGATTTCCATGCGCGTCACGTCATCTGTTGCACCTCTGGCCTTGTTGGCGTTGGGCCTGGCGTCTACCGTGACGGCCCAGGCCAGCGACGAGTCGCAGCTGGTCGAGTCGATCAACGCCTACCGCAGCCAGGCCCAGCGCTGTGCCGGCCAGGTTTCGATGGAGCTGCCGCCGCTGGCCAGCGATCCGCGCCTGGTGTTGCCGGCCAACAGCATGGGCGATCTGCGCGAGGCCCTGGCGCAAAAGAGCTACCCGATGGTCAACGTCCAGGCCATCAGCCTGTCCGGGCCGCGGGATGTGCAGTCGGCCATGAAGGCGGTGCAGGAGAGTTTCTGTCAGGTGGTGCTCAACCCGCAGTTCGTCGATGTCGGGGTCAGCCGCGAGGGCCGCGACTGGCGCATCGTCCTGGCGCGGCCGTTGCTGGCAGGGCGCCTGGGCGACTGGCAGGCCGAAGGGCAGAAGGTCCTGGAGATGATCAACGCGGCGCGCAGCCAGACGCGCCAATGCGGTGGCCAGGCATTCAACGCCACCACGCCGCTGGCCTGGAACGCCACCCTGGCCGGCGCCGCCGAGAGCCACACGCGGGCCATGGCCAACAACAACTTCTTTGACCACAAAGACCGCGACGGCCGTACCCCGGGGGATCGCGCCGAGCTCTCCGGGTATGCCGGCCAGCAGGTCGGCGAGAACATCGCTGCCGGGCAGGACACCCCGCGCAAGGTGGTCGATGGCTGGCTGGCCAGCGCCGGTCACTGCGCCAACCTGATGAACCCGCAGTTCAGCGAGCTGGGCGCGGCCTACGCGGTCGATCCCAAGAGTGACGCCGGGATCTACTGGACAGCGATGTTCGGCGCGCCCTGATGGGCCTTAGTGCTCAAGCCCGGCACGCTTGAGCAGTTGCTTGCAGCGCTCGGACAGGTGCACCACGCGCAGGTGCTTGCCGTTGTTGCTGTAGCGCTCGCGCAGGGTCTTGAGCGCGGCAATCGCCGAGTAGTCGACGAAGTTCAGGTGACGACAGTCGAGGGTCACCCGGGCCGGGTCATTGGCCGGGTCGAACTGGTTGAGGAACGGCGTGGTCGAGGCGAAGAACAGCGTGCCATGGACCTTGTACAACCGGCTGCCGTCGCTTTCGTCATGGCTGTCGGCATACAGCTCGCGGGCCTGTTGCCAGGCGAAGTTGAGCGCGGCGATGACGATGCCGCACAGCACCGCAGTCGCAAGATCGGTGAACACCGTCACCAGGGTCACGGCGATGATCGCCAGCACATCGTTGACCGGCACCTTGTGCAGCACCCGCAACGACGCCCACGAGAAGGTCTGCTGGGCAACCACGAACATCACCCCGACCAGCGCCGCCAATGGAATACGCTCGATCAGCGGCGAGAGGAACAGCACGAACATCAGGATCATCACCCCGGCGACCACCCCGGACAGCCGCCCGCGGCCGCCGGAACTGAGGTTGATCGCGGTCTGGCCGATCATCGCGCAACCGCCCATGCCGCCGAACAGCCCGGAGGTCATGTTGGCCACGCCCAGGGCCACGCACTCGCGGTTGGGGTGGCCGCGGGTTTCGGTGATCTCGTCGGTGAGGTTGAGGGTCAGCAGGGTTTCCAGCAGGCCGACCAGGGCCATGAGCAGCGCGTAGGGGGCGATGACCTGCAGGGTTTCGAGGTTCCACGGTACTTGCGGCCAGCTCAAAGCCGGCAGGCCCCCGGCGATGTGCGCGAGGTCTCCCAGGGTGCGGGCCGGCAGGTCGAGCAGGTAGACCCCGACGCCCACGCCAAGGATCGCGACCAATGCCGGTGGCACGCTGCGGGTCAGGCGTGGCAGCAAGTAGACGATGGCCATGGTCAGCGCCACCAGCCCCAGCATCAGGTACAGCGGCGAGCCGCTGAGCCAGGCGCCATCGGCCTTGAAGTGCTCAAGCTGGGCCAGGGCAATGATGATCGCCAGGCCATTGACGAAGCCGAGCATCACCGAATACGGCACCATGCGCACCAGCTTGCCCAGGCGCAGCAGGCCGAAAGCGATCATGATCAGCCCGCCGAGCAGTACCGTGGCCAGCAGGTACTGCACGCCGTGGGTCACCACCAGGGCGACGATGACCACGGCCATGGAGCCGGCCGCGCCGGAAATCATCCCCGGGCGGCCACCGAGCAGGGCGGTCAGGGTGCAGATGATGAAGGCGCCATACAGGCCCATCAGCGGGTTGAGGTGCGCCACCAGGGCGAAGGCGATGCACTCGGGCACCAGGGCGAAGGCTGTGGTGAGTCCTGCCAGGACATCGGCGCGTAGCGGGGTTGTTCTCATGACCTACCTGAAAAACGGCCCGGCAGCGGGGTGCTGCCGGGAAAAAAGCGTAGGATGCTACGTAATTTCCCGATCGCAAGCCAGCGCCCTGGCCAGGAATCCCGCCGTGCGGCTGTCGGCACAGGCCGCGACCTGCGCAGGTGGCCCGCTGACCACCACCTTGCCGCCCGCGCTGCCGGCCCCGGGGCCGATATCGATGACCCAGTCGCTCTGGGCCACCACGCGCATGTCGTGCTCGACCACAATCACCGTATGCCCGGCCTCGACCAGGCGCTGCAACTGCACCAGCAAACGGTCGATGTCCTGCGGGTGCAGGCCGGTGGTGGGTTCGTCCAGCACGTACAGGGTGGCGCCACGGGCCAGGCGCTGCAGCTCGGTGGCCAGCTTGATGCGCTGGGCTTCACCGCCCGACAGCTCGGTGGCCGGCTGGCCCAGGCGCAGATAACCCAGGCCGATCTCCTGCAGTACCCGCAAGGCGCGGCTGATGGCGGGCTGTTCGGCGAAACGCTGGCTGGCCTGGTCGACGGTCAGTTGCAGCACCTGGGCGATGTTCAGGTCTTGCCAGGTGATGGCCAACGTCTCGGGGTTGTAGCGATCGCCATGGCAGGTCGGGCAGGGCGCATAGACGCTGGGCATGAACAGCAGTTCGACGCTGACAAAGCCTTCGCCTTCGCAGGTTTCGCAGCGGCCCTTGGCGACGTTGAACGAGAACTGCCCGGCATCGAAGCCTTGCGCCTGCGCCGCGGATGTTGCCGCGAACAGCTTGCGCACGTGGTCGAACAGGCCGGTGTAGGTCGCCAGGTTCGAGCGCGGGGTGCGGCCGATGGGCTTCTGGTCCACCGGCACCAGGCGGCGGATATGCTCAAGCCCGGCGCTGATCCAGCCGTCGCTGGTTTGATTCGGTTCATCTTCCAGGCTCTGCTCTGGTGGCTCTTCCTGGCTGCGGGCCTGGCCCAGGTGCTCGCCGAGCAGGTCGAGCAGCGCCTGGCTGACCAGGCTCGATTTGCCCGAGCCGGAAATCCCCGTGACCGCACTGAAGCAGCCCAGCGGGAAGGCCACCTCGAGCTGGTCAAGGTTGTTGCGGCTGATGCCTTCCAGCTGCAGCCATGCTTGAGCCTGGCGCGGTTGGCGAGGCGCAGGCAGGTTGTCGTTGAACAGGTAATGGCGGGTGCGCGAGGCATCGATCTTCGCCAGGCCGGCCGGCGGGCCGCTGTACAGCACCTGGCCGCCGTGTTCACCGGCATCCGGGCCGACGTCCACCAGCCAGTCGGCGCGGCGCATGGTGTCCAGGTCGTGCTCGACCACGTACACCGAGTTGCCCGCCTGCTTGAGCCGCTGCAAGGCCTCGAACAGCGCCTCGCTGTCGGCTGGATGCAGCCCGGCCGAAGGCTCATCGAGCACGTAGATCACCCCGAACAGCTGCGAGTTGAGCTGGGTCGCCAGGCGCAGGCGTTGCAGTTCGCCCGAGGACAGCGTCGGCGTGCTGCGTTCCAGGTCGAGGTAACCGAGGCCCAGGTCGATCAGGGTGGTGATGCGCTCCAGCAGCTCCTCGGCGATGCGTTGCGCGGCCAGGCGTTTTTCCACCGACAGGTTGGGCGTGTGGCGCACGTCCGCGCCGCCTGCGTGGGGGTTGTCGCCCCGAGCCGCGCGTTGCTGGCGCGCCTGGCGGGTTTGCGCATGGCTGAGCACCGCGCCGGCTTCGTCAGGCTGATTCAGGTAGTCGGCAGTGGCCACGGTCTTGAGCAGCTCGGCCAGGGCCAGCAGCGGCAGGCGCGACAGCTCGGCGATGTCCTTGCCGGCAAAGGTCACTGTCAGCGCCTCGGCTTTCAGGCGCTTGCCGGCGCAGGCCGGGCAGGGGCTGGCGCGCATGAAGGCCGAGACGCGTTTGCGCATCAGCGCGCTTTGCGAATGGGTGAAGGTGTGCAGCACGTAGCGTCGGGCGCCGCTGAAGGTGCCCTGGTAACTGGGTTCGAGCTTGCGCTTGAGCGCCTGGCGGGTCTGCGCAGGCGTCATTCCCGCGTACACCGGCACGGTCGGGGTTTCTTCAGTGAACAGAATCCAGTCGCGCTGTTCCTGGGGCAGCTCGCGCCAGGGGATGTCGACGTCATAGCCCAGGGTCACGAGGATGTCGCGCAGGTTCTGCCCCTGCCAGGCCATGGGCCAGGAGGCCACCGCCCGTTCGCGGATGGTCAGCGACGGGTCGGGCACCATCGACGCCTCGCTGACATCGAACACCCGGCCCAGGCCATGACACTGCGGGCAGGCGCCTTGCGGGGTATTGGCCGAAAAATCTTCGGCGAACAGCATCGGCTGCTCGGCCGGGTAACTGCCGGCACGCGAATAGAGCATGCGGATCAGGCTCGACAGGGTGGTGACACTGCCGACCGATGAGCGCGCGCTGGGCGTGCCGCGTTGCTGCTGCAGGGCCACTGCTGGCGGCAGGCCCTCGATCGAATCCACCGCTGGCACCCCGACCTGGTCGATCAAGCGCCGGGCATAGGGCGCCACCGATTCAAAATAGCGGCGCTGGGCTTCGGCATACAAGGTGGAGAATGCCAACGACGATTTGCCCGAGCCGGACACCCCGGTGAACACCACCAGCGCATCGCGGGGAATGTCGACGTCGACACTCTTCAGGTTGTGTTCACGGGCGCCGCGCACCCGGACACATCCGCTGGCGTTGGCGGGACCTACTGGTTTTGCGCACATGACGATATTCTTCCCTGCTGACCGATCCGCATAAGAGGCAGACCGCTGAGCATGGCGCCAGTGCCGTCGATTTTCAAATGGAGGTGAAACCCAGTGAAGTTCATGGTGATCGAAGCGCATCGAAGTGAATACCCCGCGCCCATTACCTTTGCCAAAGGCGCGCCACTGAACATCGGCGAGCGCTATGACGGTGAGGAGGGTTGGGATAACTGGTACTTGTGCAGCACTACCGGGCAACAGGATGGCTGGGTGCCGGGGCAGGTGATCGAGCGGCTTGGCGATGATCAGGGTATCGCCCTGGAAGACTACTGTGCCCGGGAGCTGGATGTGGAGGTGGGCGATTGCCTGGTGGGTGGCCGGCAGTTGAACGGCTGGGTGTGGTGTCGCAAGGGGAGTGCGTCGGGGTGGGTGCCGTTGCGAGTGTTACGGGACAAATGAGGGGCCGCTTCGCGCCCCATCGCCGGCAAGGCCGGCTCCCACAATAGTCTTGCGTACACCAGACCTGTGGGAGCTGGCCTTGCCAGCGATGGGCTGCGCAGCAGCCCCGATACTCAGCCCATGGCCGCCAGCATCAGCTCCAGGTTCTGCACCGCTGCCCCCGACGCACCTTTGCCGAGGTTGTCGAACACCGCCGTCAGCAATACCTGGCCGTGCTGCTCATGGGCAAACACGGCCAGGCGCAGGTCGTTGCTGTCGTTGATCGCTTGCGGGTCCAGTTGCACCGCTGATGCACCCAGTTGCAGCGGCGCCACCTGGACATAGCGCGCGCCGTTGTAATGTTCAGCCAGGCACGCCTGCAAACGCGCGGCAGTGACGCCCGCCGGCAGCAGCCGGGTCTGCAGGGCGATGGTCAGCACGATGCCCTGACGGTAGCTGCCATAGCTGGGCACGAACACCGGCCGTTGCGACAAACCGGCATGCTGCTGAATCTCCGGCACATGCTTGTGGTCCAGGTGCAAGCCATACACCAGCACGCCCTGGGCCGCCTGCGCGTCGGGCCCTTCATGGCGCTCGACCGCGGCACGGCCACCACCGGAATAACCCGACACCGCGTTCACGGTCAGCGGATAGTCCGCCGGCAGCAGGCCTGCGGCAATCAACGGCCGCAGCAAGGCGATGGCGCCCGTCGGGTAGCAGCCAGGATTGCTGACCCGCTTGGCCCGGGCGATGCGCTCGGCCTGTTGTTCGTCCAGTTCCGGCAAGCCATACACCCAACCCGGTGTCGTGCGGTGCGCAGAACTGGCGTCGATCACCCGCACGTCCGGGTTGACGATGGCCGCCACTGCGTCACGCGCGGCATCGTCCGGCAGGCACAGGATCGCCACGTCGGCGCTGTTGATGGCCTCGGCGCGCAGCTGCAGGTTCTTGCGCTCGGCCGCTGGCAGGGTCAGCAGGCGCAGGTCGTTGCGGCCGTTCAGGCGGGCGTGGATCTGCAGGCCGGTGGTGCCTTGATCGCCGTCGATAAAAACCAGGGGCTGGTGCATGGGTGCTCTCGTGCAAAGGCTACAAATGAGCGGCCATCTTCACCTGTGGCTGGACGAAAGAAAATTTGAGTATCATGATGCTTACCTTCATCTTTTCTGAACGACAAGCTCATGCGCGAGATCAGCCTCGACCGGCTACGTACCCTGGTGGTGATCGCCGACCTCGGCTCCTTTGCCCAGGCGGCGCGGGCGCTGAACCTGGCGCCGCCCACGGTCAGCCTGCACATTGCCGACCTTGAAGCGCGCATTGGCGCACCGTTGCTGTCGCGCAAACGCGGGCAGGTCCGCCCCACGGCCATCGGTGAAACCCTGCTCGAACGCGCCCGGCGTCTGCTGACCGATGTCGAACAGGCGCTGGATGATGTCCAGCGTCAGGTCCAGGGCCTGGCCGGGCGAGTACGGCTGGGCGCTTCGACCGGCGCCATTGCCCACTTGCTGCCGCAGGCACTGGACATCCTCGGCGTGCAGCATCCGGGCATCGATGTGCAGGTGCAGGTACTGACTTCAAGCGAATCCCTGGCGCGCCTGCAGGATGGCAGCCTCGACATTGGCCTGGTGGCGCTGCCGCAAGCGGCGATCAAGGGCCTGGAGATCCGTCCGTGGCGGCGCGACCCGATCATGGCTTTCATTCCGTCGAGCTGGTCGCCACCGGCGCGCATCAGCCCGGGCTGGCTGGCCAGCCGCGCGCTGATCCTCAACGACAACAGCACCCAGCTGTCACGGGTCACCAGCGACTGGTTTGCCAGCGCCGGCCTGCAGCCGCCGGCGCGCATCCAGCTCAATTACAACGATGCGGTGAAAAGCCTGGTAGCCGCGGGCTATGGCGCCACCTTGCTGCCCCATGAATCGGCAGCGCCGGAGCATGATCCGCGTATCTGCATGCGCCCGTTGCGCCCAGGCCTGTGGCGGCACCTGGGCATCGCCTGCCGCCAGGGCGAGGTGGAGCAGGGGACCCGCTTCGTGCTGCAGGTGCTGATGAGCCAGGTAGCGAAAAGCTAGACCAGCCGCGGCCCGCGGCCGCCGTCCAGCCACGGCCCTTCACCCAGGCGTTCGAGGGCCAGGGTGCGCGCTTTGCGGCTGAGCTGGTCGAGGTGGCGGTCGCGCTGTTTCTCGGCATCGACCATCGCCCGCTTGCCGTGTTGCTTGAGCAGGTAGCTGTGGATCTGCTGCACTTCCAGGGTGCGGTAGATCGGCGCCACGTCCAGTACCGCCGCCATGCCGGTGCTGGGCTGGGCGCGGGTGTTGAGCAACACCTGCGGGCCGCGTGCGCCGGTCACCTGGAAGCCCAGGGACTCGAAGACCGGCACTTTGCTTGCCACGCAGCCGAGCTCGGCATGGGGGTAGCGTGCGGTCATCTGCGCCAGCATGGCGCGGGCGATACCCTGGCGACGGTGGCTGGCCTGGACGGCGAGGTAGGCCACGGAACACGCCTCGGGATCATCCTTGAGCGGCAAGTACAGCAAGAAACCCACCACCTGCTCGGGATCGTCGAGGTCCATGGCCACGATCAGTTCGACCGGAATGCCGCGCGAACCGTTCATGGCCTCCAGGTACAGGTGCACTTCGAAGCCGATGCCGTACTGGTACAGGCTGTACAGCGGGTTGCTCGGCGGCAGGGCGACGCTGCTGATGTCGGTCAGGTAGTCGACCACCATCTGCAGGATCTGGCTTTTGATCGGCTCCGCTGGCGGGGCGACGAAGTGGTGGAGGGCGGGCATCGGTAGGGGGGACTCCAGGGAAAAACGGCAATGGCGCGATTCTACCGCGCTGGCCTGCCATCCGTCCCTTCAACGCGCGGTTGATCTGAACTTCATCTTCAGCGCAGCGCTCCCTTGCTTAGAGGGCACTTTTCGCCCGACTGCCGAAGGCTGCCGCCATGACCGTGATGACCGCCGCACCCGCGCTCGACCCGTTGGCCTTGAACCCCCGTGCCGGCCATGAGGCACGCTACCATGCCTTGCTGCGGGGCGACCTGAGCGGCAGCGCCACCTGGCTGGCCGAGCAGCTGCAGCAGGCCGAAGCGTTGCCTGATGAACTGCCGAACAACCCTGCCGAGCTCGGGCAATGGACCGCCGACCGCGCGGCGGCCGTGGCCGGGCACTACGCCGGGTACCTGGCCGAACGCAAGGCGGGCGGTGCCCGGCGTTATTTCAGCAACCGCGCCCATGCCCTGTATTTTCTCCAGCATGTCGCTCCGACCAAGGCGGTGGATGGCGCCTGGCTGTTCGGCATGCTCAGGCACTGGGCCGACCCGCGCTACCACGGCCTGATCCGCATCTACCTGGAAGAACTCGGCGATGGCGACCCGGCCTGCAACCATGTGCTGATCTACCGGCGCCTGCTCAGCGAGCTGGGCTGCCACGAGGTGTTGCCGCTGGCTGACGACCGTTACCGGCAGGGCGCACTGCAACTGGCGCTGGGCTTCAACACCGAGGCTTTCTTGCCCGAGGTGATCGGCTATAACCTGGGCTATGAACAGCTGCCCCTGCATTTGCTGATAAGCGCTTATGAGCTGGACGAACTGGGTATCGATCCGCAGTACTTTCGCCTGCACGTGACCATCGACAACGCCAGCAGCGGCCATGCCTGCAAGGCGGTGCAGGCGCTGGCGCAGCTGTGGCCGGAGCAGGGGGCCAGCGAGTTCTATCGGCGGGTTGCCCGGGGTTATCGGCTCAACGAGCTGGGCCCTTGTTCTCCCACGATCATTGCCGGCTTTGACCTGGAAACCGAGCTGCTGGCGGCCTTCGAGCGCAAGCGCAGTTTTGGCCAGCACATGCACTCCGATTACTGTCGCATCGAAGGGCGTACGGTCAACCAGTGGCTGGCCGAGCCTGGCAGCATTCCAGGCTTTCTCGCCGCCTTGCAGGACAAGGGCTGGATCAAGCGCGGAGAGGACCCGGCGCACAGCCGCTTCTGGCAACTGATCGAAGGCCCGGCAGCGGCGATGTTCGGCGTCTTCAGCCCCTATGAAAAGCAGCTGCTGCATGACTGGATCGCTGTCAGCTGGCAGCCGCGCCGGCCGCGCCATGGGCCGGTTAAAGCTGAAGTGCCCATGCACGATGATGCCGTGCTGAATGCGCTTGAGCGCGAGCTCCACGACCTGCCCCCTGAAGCGCGGATCGCCTACCTGATCAGTGAAATGGCCGGCGCCCGCCACGCTTTGCCCCAGGGCCTGGCGGCGACCCGCAAATACGCACAGATGACCGGGCTTGAATCTTGAGGGAGGGTGACCATGCAATTGACCGAGGCTCAACGCCAGGCCGACCAGGCCTTGCTGCAACTGGGGCGGCGGCTGTTGGCCGATGGCTATCGCTTTACCAGCGTCACGCCGTTGACCCAGTTGCGCAATAACCAGCGTGAGGGCGCGCAACAGGCCGGCACTCTGCGCGATATCTTCGGCTGGAACCGGCCCTTTTCCTCCTCGTTGCTGTCGCCGGACGAGGTGGCGCAGATGCAACTGGCGCAGATCATCGACGAACAGGGAGAGCTGCTGCGCAGCCGGGTGCGTTGGTCGAGCCTGCATGATCTGTTGTTCGTTCATTCCGCCTTTCCCACCGACAGCAGCGACGCGGTGTTCTTCGGCCCGGACAGCTACCGCTTCGCCCAGTTGATCGAAGCGCACTTGCAGCAAAGTTTCGCCTGCATCAATCACGCCGTGGATATCGGCTGTGGCGCCGGGGTCGGCGCGGTGCTGATCGCCCGTGCCCGCCGGCATGCGCAGGTCAGCGCCGTGGATATCAACCCGCAGGCCCTGCGCCTGACCGCCATCAACGTGGCCCTGGCGGAGCTGGCCAACGTTTCGGTCGAGCACAGTGATGTCCTTCAGGGCATCACCGGTACGTTCGACCTGATTGTCGCCAACCCACCCTACATGCTCGACGCCAGCGAGCGTGCCTACCGTCATGGTGGCGGTGCCCTGGGGGCCGGGCTGTCGTTGCGGATAGTCGAAGAAGCGCTGCCACGCCTGGCGCCGGGCGGCACCTTGCTGCTGTACACCGGGGTGGCCATGCTCGAAGGGCGCGACCCGTTCCTGGCAGCCTTGCAAGCGCCGCTGGCGTCACCCGACTGGGCCTGGCATTACCACGAACTGGACCCGGATGTGTTCGGCGAGCAACTGCTCGAACCCGGTTACCAGCAGGTCGAACGCATTGCCGCGGTGGCCTTGAGCGTTACCCGTCGATGAACAGCCCCTGCGGCTTTGGCATCGAGGAAGAATACCTGCTGGTCGATCTGGCCAGCGGGCGCATGCTCGCCGCGCCCTCGGCGGCGCAGATCGACCTGTGCCGCCAGGTGCTCGGCGCGCACTTTGCCCAGGAGATGTTCAAGGGCCAGATCGAGGTGGCGTCGCCAGTGTTCTGCAGCCTGGCCCAGGCCCGGGAATTTCTGGCCGGATGTCGAACGCAACTGGTGCAGGTACTGGCCGAGGAAGGCATCGGCCTGCTGACCGCCGGCAGTCACCCCATGGGCGGCTGGCGCAACCAGCAGCCTGCCGACGATGAGCACTTTCGCCAGCTGTTCGCTGACTACCAGCAGGTGGCCCGGCGCAGCCTGTTGTGTGGCCTGCATGTGCACGTTGGTGTGCCGCCCGGGCACGACCGCATTCAACTGATCAATCAGTTGCTGCCCTGGTTGCCGTTGCTGTTGCTGCTCAGTAGCTCCTCGCCGTTCTGGGAAGGCCAGGCCACGGGCTACATGAGCTATCGCCAGGTGGCGTGCGGGGAATGGCCGCACATGGGCCTGCCGGAGCGCTTGAGTGACTGGCAGGCTTACGAGCGTTACCTGGCCCTGCTGCGGCGCACCGGCTCGTTGCGCGAGGGGTTTGACTGCTGGTGGGCGATCCGGCCGTCGCGGCGTTTCCCCACCGTGGAGCTGCGAGTCGCCGATGCCTGCCCGAACCTTGAAGAGGCATTGTGCATTGCCGGCATGTTCCGCTGCATGGTCGAACATTATCTGGCGCAACCACGCGCTGCCGTGCACTTGAGCCGCGAGGCGCACTGGATTGCCCAGGAGAACTACTGGCGGGCCATGCGCCATGGCCGGCATGGCCAGTTCATCTGCCTGGAGGACGAAGGGCAGGGCAGCGCCGGGCAATGGCTGGCCCGGGCGCGGGCGGTGTTTGCGGACGCTGCGCAGGGTTTTGACGGTGATCGCAGTTTTGCCCGGGCTGCGGTGATTATCGCTCAGGGGAGCAGTGCGGACCGGCAGTTGGCGATGGTGCAGCAGGGGGTGTTGGCAGTGGTGCGGGAGTTGCTGCAAGAGGTCAGATCGTGTTGACGCTATCGCGGGGGAAAACCCCCCCCCCCAAGGGGCTCCGTGGGGGCAGGGGTTTCCCCCAAAAGAGACCTCCCCCTTTTTTTCCCCCCTTCGTC